>NZ_JBKKBJ010000001.1:0-9630 GCF_046714055.1 Methyloglobulus sp.
ACATTGGTTACGCAATGACTCGACGCGATGTCGGAATGCTTTGCATTTTCACTACGCAAAAAAACGCTTCGTGAAAACGCCCAGCCCTATCGCTTCTGGGGACTACTCGACTCCTGTCTCGCAGCGACCGCCCAAAGCAAAAAAAGCGCCATGCCCTAAAGCCAGGATGCCGCAATAACCCCAGACCAAATCCAGCGATAGGCCTAACAGCGCGAAAGTCAGGTATTTGCCTATCAACGAAACACTATAGGCGGAAAAATGCAGCGCCGATTCAGCCGGAAAGATTAGGTTGCATAGTGGTACGAACAAGGCAATAAACCCGATGCTGCCCATTAGAAAAGCTGCTGCCTTATCTTGTTTGTACAAATTCAATAGCATCCTCTTAGCCCTCCGCTGCCCGGCCTTTTTGCGGAAATAAGCCGCGTGGCCGTTTTTGAATGAACAAAATGATAAACATCAACACCAGTATTTTTGCCAATACTGCACCAGCAACGGGTTCCAGTAATTTATTCGCAATGCCTAAGGAAAATCCTGCCAGCAGTGTGCCCCAAAGATTGCCAACACCGCCAAACACCACCACCATAAACGAATCGACGATATAAGCCTGCCCCAGATTCGGGCCGACATTGGTAATCTGGCTTAATGCCACCCCCGCCACCCCTGCAATTCCCGAACCGAGACCAAACGTTAAGGCATCGACCCGGGCAGTGGGGATGCCCATTGCTTTTGCCATATTGCGATTTTGTGCGACGGCCCGCACTTCCAGGCCCAAGCGTGTCCGTTTAAGGATTTGCAGCAATAAGGCAAACACCAACAAGCAAAAAACCAGGATATAAAAGCGATTCCAGGTTAAGGACAGAAAGTCGTTAATTTGCCAAGCGCCACTCATCCATTGCGGGCTGGCGACACTGCGATTTAAAGGTGAAAATATGGAACGTACCGCTTGCTGTAAAACAAGGCTGACACCGAATGTTGCCAACAAGGTTTCCAGAGGACGACCATAAAGAAAACGGATAATGCCGCGTTCAATGGCAATACCCACAGATGCGGAAATCACAAACGCAGCGGGAATAGACAATATCAGGGACCAACCCAGATAATCAGGCATGAGCTGTTGCATGACATAAGTGGTGTACGCACCCAGCATCATCAATTCGCCATGCGCCATATTGATGACACCCATGACACCAAAAGTAATCGCAAGGCCTATTGCCGCCAACACCAGCACAGCGCCCAGACTTAAGCCAAAAAATAAAGTTTCAATGGCAGCGTACCATTGCAGCCTAGAATTGATTTTAGATAAAGCGACTTTAGCCTGATTACGCACATCGGCATCCGCTTCCAAATAGTGGCCATCCGCGTCTTTTTCAACCAGTGCATTCAAGCGATTGACCACCTCTTGGTTTGCATGGTTTTTTAGTAAATCTATTGCCCCCAAACGGGCAGTTTTGTCAGTGCTGTTTAACTCTTCCAAGCCAAGAACCAGTTTAATTTCATCCTGGACTGTCGCATCCTTTTCTATGGCTAGATGATCACGCAATAGTGTAAGGCCCTCTTCGTCTATCGCTTTGGCTATGGCATGGACTGCGCCTATCCTTACTTTTGCATCGCTTGCACTAAGCTCTAAGCGTCCGATGGTTTTCCTAAGCGAAATTCTAAGGCTGTTATTGACCGTAATTTTTTGTGTGGCTTCATGAGCGGCAACACCTAAATCCTGCCCAGTCTTAGCATCGCTAAGCTTATAGCCGGAACTGTTTTCTTTGCCGATAACCAGTTTGCCCTCAGCTTTCAGATTAAATAAATGTCCGTCCAATAAGGCCTGCAAAATAAGGATTGCCCTGGGTTCTTTGACCGTTGCCAGTTGATCGATCGCTGCACTCCGTTCTTGCATGGACGTGGCATTCAATTTGGTCAGGGCTTCGGAAAATACGTCCTGGGCTAAACTATCCTGACCAAGAGCAAAGCTTGGCAACAGCAGCATCAACATCGCCATTAAGCGATAACAGCGCCTGAAAAAGTCCGGTTTCATGTGTCTACTCCGTAAATCACAAATAAACGGAACTTTATATCCGCCTTGCTTATCTGTTTACTGCACTTTTCGTTTATACATCTTTCCCACGCCGGAGCGTGGGAACTATTTTGAACACCCCCAACACTACTTATAATTTTGACCGGAACATTTCTTGGTCTTGGTGTTGAAATTGCCGCAGCTAATTGGTGCAGTCCAATCAGCCAGAATCGGTTTGCTTTCCGGCAGGAAATCAGACCAGGCATCTCCATCCACCAGTTTGTTGGTTTGCCATACGGTGACAAACTGGCCGTCATCCTGGATTTCGCCGATTAATACTGGCTTGCTGATATGGTGGTTAGGTAACATTTTCGACATGCCACCTGTCAAGTTTGGATACTCAACGCCGATAATGGTATCTTGCACTTTAGCAGGATCAGTCGAACCGGCCTTTTCCACCGCTTTCACCCACATATTGAAGCCGATGTAATGAGCTTCCATAGGGTCATTGGTGACTCGCTTAGGATTTTTGATGAAGTCATGCCATTGCTTGATGAACGCGGCATTTTTGGTGGTATCTACACTCATGAAGTAGTTCCATGCAGCCAGATGACCGACCAGCGGTTTGGTGTCTACGCCGGATAGCTCTTCTTCACCGACCGAGAACGCAATCACCGGAATATTTTCAGCCGATACGCCCTGGTTGCCCAGTTCCTTGTAGAACGGCACGTTAGCATCACCATTGATGGTTGAAACTACCGCTGCTTTCTTGCCAGCCGAACCGAATTTTTTGATGTCAGCAACAATACTTTGCCAATCGGAATGACCAAACGGCGTGTAATTAATCATGATGTCTTTTTTAGCCACGCCTTTAGCCCTAAGATAAGCTTCAAGTATCTTGTTGGTGGTGCGCGGATAAACGTAATCGGTGCCCGCCAACACCCAGCGTTTAACTTTTAAATCGTTCATCAAATAATCGATTGCCGGGATCGCTTGCTGATTAGGCGCTGCGCCAGTGTAGAACACGTTCTTGGACGATTCCTCACCCTCGTATTGCACAGGATAAAACAGCACGCCATTCAGTTCTTCAATAACGGGCAACACCGATTTGCGCGACACCGATGTCCAACAGCCGAAAATAGCGGCTACCTTGTCTTTACTCAGCAATTCACGCGCCTTTTCTGCAAACAGCGGCCAGTTGGAAGCGGGATCGACGACTACAGCTTCGAGTTTCTTGCCCAGCAAGCCACCTTTTTTGTTTTGCTCGTCGATCAGCATCAGCACTGTGTCTTTCAACGTGGTTTCGCTGATTGCCATCGTACCTGACAGGGAATGCAGGACACCGACCTTGATAGTGTCTTCGGCATGGGCCGCGGCGGCGAACGCCATCGCCGCGGCGGCGATGGGCGCCAGCAGTCTTTTCGCTCTTAATTTGCTTGAAATGATTTTAAACATGTTTTGTTTCCTTAAGCTACGCTTGAATGTTCGATTAAATTTGGATCTGAACGCCGATCTTAATCGCGTTCGTGAAGGTTCCGTTGGCAGCCGGATTCCAGATGGCACCACCGCCGGAAAGGTCGCCGCCTTGCCACAGCAGAGAGACGCGGGCATTATGGCCATCGATGACGTAGTTCACGCCAGCCTCATATTCGCTTTGGTCTGGCCCGTTCCGTGTAAAGATTTCGGTATACATGACATAGGGCTGGAACTGGCCGATCCCGATCTTTTGGGGGATCAGATAAAGCAGGTTGCCGGTAACGGAGTTGCCTTGGAATCCGGTCGAGAGTCCACCGCCACCGCCACCGACGATAAAGGTATTGGTGTTGGTGCCAGGGCCTGGCGCACCGTTGTGATAGCTGATGCCGAAATTTTTGTATTCGCCGTTAAAAGTCAGCACACCCTTATCGGGCATTACCTTTTCGAATTTCACGTCACCGCCAGCGAGTAGGAAATTGCCCGGGCGCTCAAAACTGCCCGCACCGTCCTCCTGGTACTGGGCAAAGCCGGCCACGGTCAGTACATCGCCGTCGGCGCCGTAGGCGGTGCCGCCAGTGTAATAGCCTGGCGCATTCTCCACTGACAGTATGTTGTAGGCGACACGTCCGGCATACATCAGGTTACTGTCGGCGTTGGCGGTTTTGTTGGTGATGGCTCCAGGAACATTAGTGTAATTTGTGCGCTTCAAGCCCTGAAACACACCGAACACGTATTTCAAATGGCCGTCCAGCGCGGCACCCCAAAAGTTGACGCCTTCATCACGGCCAAAGGTGCCGGCATCCGGTCCCGGCAACACATTCTGAATCGTCGAATCGGAGGGTTCGAAAGGTGTTTTGAACGGTTCAAAGGTGGCACTGTAGAAAGGCCCGTTCATTTCGATACGGCCTTCCGGTACCAGTTGGCGGCCCGCCCAGAGATTGATGAAGGGGTTGTATTCGAATTTGACGACACCGTCCAGAATGCGGATATCGCCGCCGTCGCCGCAATTCGCGCATTCCGTGTTGAACTCGAACTTGATGTACTTATGGATCTGAGCATTCATGTAAAGACGGAGGTTGTCCAGGCGGAAATCGGTCGACCATTTGTCGCCGTTTCTACCGGCCGTATTCTCCGAAGTCGCGAAGATGGTTCTCAATCCCGCGCCGATGCTGACCCATTTGGTGTCATCAATCTTGAACGTAGCGCCTGCTTCTGTTGACGGCGCATGGCCCGCCGACAAGATTAGCAAAGCCATTGCCGGAAGCAGTGATCCACTACTTTTTATTCCAGCCATTATTTGTTTAGCATCACTCATAACATATCCCCTAGAATTTACAGTATGATTGGTTAAAGCATTTAGCTTGTCCAAACGCAGCCACATTACAGGCCGGTGGGGATTATTATGATTAGGGGGGAGTTGCACAATACGTCATTTGACTCATCAGTCAAATGACGTATATTCAATTGGCTATTGCTCGCTTATTGTTAGGGGTCTAACAAAGCCTTATGAATAAGCCATTACGCCGAACTGCCGGAGGATAGTTGATGGCAGACACAACCAAGCCGATTTACCCCTTCCGTAACGCTTCGCACCCACCAACGGCGTTATTGAGGCCATAACGATGGTGACGGGGGGCATACCCCGCACACTCAGGTTTTTCTAGGAAAATTGAAACAAACAATACGAAATAGCCAACATGGCATTATATCGAGAACTGTATATCTAGCTATATAAGGGTGATATACCGTTAGGAAATCGTAGTAAAACCAAATTTTATTGCTTCGAAAATCTAAAACATGGAAGATATACGGAAACTTTAAATTACTTGTTGGGCATGAGAATGGACAATGCGCAGAAGGCAAGAGATTTCATCAAGATGGCGCAAGCCGATTACATTTCCGCGCAGTGCTCCTCTGTACCCTATTCAATCTGCTTTCATGCCCAGCAGTGCGCGGAAAAATACATCAAAGCATTTCTTGCATTTCATGGCGTGCCCATCAAAAAGACACACGATATTTCGGAGCTTCTTGGAGAGTGTATAAAAATCGCACCTGCTTTTTCAGCTCTATTTAGCAGTGCCGAATCGTTAAAGCCGTTCGGAGTCAATATCCGCTACGAAGCATCAAAATATGAAGCAGACACAAGGTGCCATGAGGTGTGGTTAGCACACGAACGCATAAGTGAGGTTGTGCGTCGAGAATTGCCTTCACATATTCTCGTCTATGAGTAGCATCATGCCCAACCAGGCGGTCAACCGGACCTGCGCGAAAAACCGCGCAGGCCGGTTACCTTGAACGTTAGCCATTCACAACATATGCAATGGCTATATCTGGCAATAGCAATCGTGTCCGAAGTTGTTGCAACTTCCGCACTTAAAACAGCAGAGGGCTTTACCCGCTGGAGTCCCTCACTTCTTGTCATTGTCGGGTATGTGCTGGCGTTCTACTTTCTTTCGCTTACGCTACGCACCATCCCTCTTGGCGTTGCCTACGCTATCTGGTCTGGTGTCGGGGTTGCCTTGGCCTTGCTGGTTGGGTGGGTGGGTTATCTATCACCAGTCGCTCGGTATTGCAGCGCTCATAGGTATCGCGCTCATTGTGGCTGGCGTGATTGTGCTCAACCTTTTTTCCAAGGCGGTGGTACATTAAACACCCCGTCACGCACAGGAATGAATAGCACAATACTTCAAATAACTCATAAGTCACTTGTCTTATGGCGATTATTGCCCTTCGGCTGCCCAGGTTCGTCCTCCGTCCTCTGCAGTACGCACAACGCGTTGATACGCTGTGCGCCACGGCTACCATAATGGCTTGATGCCGTGTCGGATGGCCTTGTATTTTGACTACGCTTCCGCTTCCGCTCCAACTCCGTCAAAACACCCGACCCCTACGGCTGATCCGGTGGTCGTCGTACAACCGCGCTCCACTCGCGTTACGCTTCCTGTGTTCCTTCAAATGATTTCCCCTGATGCCACTGTCACTTTGGCATACTTTGCCGAAACCAGAAGGATACCAGCCACGGCAAGATAGCTAAAGGCCACCGGCAACGATTTAGCAAAGCCGATGGCTTCACCGTGCATCAACCCAACAAAAGTGAACGCCGCACCCGCCAAGGCAAACACGGCGGCCTTGAACAGTTCCCGTTCAATAATGAAAGAAGCTATCGCACCCAAGATCAATCCGCCAAGAATAGCGCCGCCACCGAGCACTTCCAGGCCATGATACAGCACCCCTGATTGCCCCAGCTTATCCAGGCCAAGCGTGGCGGCACTGGTGCCTGCCGCGCCTAATGCATTGTCAATTTGCAGCTTTCCCCACGCGGCAAGATTCGGCATCAAGGCCAATATGATGGCCGGCACATGGCTTTTTGGCGTTTCCTGGAATGCCTGCGCGCCGATCAGCATACCGATGTAAAGCAGAATCGGTGAAATGGCGACGACAGGGATGAGCGATGCGATGAGCGCAATAATGCCCAACCAGGACAGCACCAGCACGGTGACCCCAGTAGCGGCTGAGTAGCCTATGCGCCCGCCCATGGATTTCCAGCCAGGATGGCCGATGTACACGGCGTTAATAAACGGGTTGCCCATCAAGCAGCCGATCAGGCTGACCACGCCATCGGCACACAGCACACAGCACACGCGTTGTAGGATAACTGTCCCCACCCGCTGCCGCACTTTCCACGTTATCCATGGCTTCAACCAGATCATAAATGCCGAACGGAATCGCCGTCACCAGAATCACAGCCAAAAATTCAAACCCGGAAAAAACATGGTCTATGGCTGGAAGTGGCAACGAGAAACCAAAGTTAGCTAATGATGCAGTGACATTATCCAAGCTCATCCCGCCATAATTCAAACCCATGGCGGTAGAACCCCAAGCAATAAGCGTACCCACAGCAATGGCGACCAATCCTGCCGGAATGCCTTTGAAAAAACGCACACCGCCGAACCAGCTTGCCAGGATAATGGAGAAGCACACCACGCCTACCACTGGTGTCATGAACATTTCCAGTGCAGGCCGCAAGGAGATGAAAGCAATTGAAACCCCGGCCAAGGTACCTAACAGTGCGGCGCGCGGTGTAACCTTGCGGATATAAGGAGCGATAAAGCCACCCAGCATCAGCACAAAGCTTTGAATGAATACCCAGGCCAAACCCGCTTCCCAACCCTTGATGGGGTCACCACTTGTGAGTGAGATAGGCAACATGATGACAAAAACAACTACAAACATATGTGGCACACTGATGCCTGAGGGCAAGGCACAGACATCATTTCTGCCGCTACTTTTAGCCAGCTTGTAGGCCAGCCAAGCGTAGTAGAGCGTACTGAGAAATAGCATCAGCCCGGTCGCCGGCAAGATTCGGCCAAACACAATCTCATCTGGCATTTTCAGCACAAAGCGTAAGAGCCCGGTCAATACCAGTAGATTGACCAGAATATTGGTGCCAAAGCCGGAGAATGCGTTCCAGTCTCCGGGTGTCCAAATGTTAACCTTGGATGTTGTTGTCATGATGCCCCCTAATTTTTATACCAAAATAAAAAATACATCCGTCTCGTTCCAATCGTTAAATTAAGCCGTTCGTGGTGAGCTTGTCGAACCATGAGCGGCTAAACTTAACGGCATTGCGCCTCGTCTTACGCGTTCATCGCAGTCAAAATAGTGTTGGAATCTGTGACCCATCCAAAAATCCCGCTTTGCGCCTTAATCATGCACAGGCCCACTTCATGAAACTCCGGACTATAGGAGCCGCAGCAATCTCCTGGCACGATGCAACGGTAGCCCCGATCATTCGCCTCCCTCACGGTGGTATGTACGCAGACCTCGGTGGTGACGCCACAGACTATCAGGTTTTCAATGGCATTGTTTTGGAGGATAGACTGGAGATCAGTCGCATAAAATGCGCCCTTTCCGGGTTTGTCTATGACCGTTTCCCCCGCTTGCGGGTACAGTTCAGGAATGATGTCCTGGCCCGGCTCGCCACGAATCAGGATACGGCCCATCGGGCCCATTTCTCCGATACGCAGACTGGGATCTCCACGCTCAACTTTGGCCTTGTGTGCATCCGACATATCAGGGAGATGGCCTTCACGGGTATGTATCACCAGCATTCCATTTTGCCTTGCTGCACTAAGCAAAGCCTTACATGGCTCGATGGCGGCGGACAGCAGCGAAACATCATTGCCCAAGGATTCCCCAAAACCACCCGGTTCAAGAAAATCACGCTGCATGTCAATGATGACAACGGCTGTTTTGGCTAGATCGATAGCAATGGCTTCTGGTTCGGCATTAATTTCAATGGTTAGCATTGCGAATCTTTGGGCTGTTGATTTGTAGTCTGGTTAAAAATGCAACTATGTATACAACAAAGCAAATCACATGCCACCGATTACGACGCAGAAATATAATTGCAACTAATTGTAGTTAAAAGCTAATTAGAATTGATGACGATCAATTCTAAGCAGTACGCAACATGGCTGCATAGTTTTTTCCCAAGTCTGGTGCAACTTGCATTGATTTGGGGCATGGCTACCTGATTACGAGACATGTCGGCTTGAACGTAGAGCTAACCGGGCGCGGCCCGAAAAGTTGAGAAACAAAACCGCATTATAACCGCGCTCCGGTTGCGCGCAATGTTAGGCAACACTGAGCATTTTGTTAGCGTAGTCTTTACCTGATGTTGTCGGAGGTAAGAATTTCCCGTCTTGTTTGTATAGTGCAATGGTTTCATCGACTATTTCGCAGAGTTCTGCGAAAACTTGTTTTTCATCGCTGCCGTGACAGCCCCCGTAAAAAAGACCGGGGCAGCTCCCTACAGAGCATTGATCTTCATCTGACCATTCTACTATTTTTACATAACGATATTTTTCGTTCATTTTTTTGACTCCTCTATAGCGGCTTCAACAGCTCTTTCTTGATATTTTTTGGCATCATCCCCAGCTTTTCCAGAAATTACGACCGACTTCATAACAATCGGATGTACAAAATTTCTGTGGCTTCCCTTTCCGCCGCGGTTAACAAAACCGGCTTTTTCAAGCGCGGTAGGGCGGATTAGACGCGCAAACCATTCAAGCTCAAAATAGGTAAAGATTTTCCGCGCGTCGTAATCCGCCATATCAACGGACACCGCATTCGGCGGGTTACGC
>NZ_JBKKBJ010000002.1:0-18368 GCF_046714055.1 Methyloglobulus sp.
CTTGCGTTTATAAGCCTGGTCACAATCCCTTTGCCGTCCTGGTGTCAGCCGCTCCACGCGCACCCAAAAATCATCGGGAACTTTCCGGCTTTGTGGTCTTTTCAACGAATGGCAACCTTTAGTAAAGTGATTGATTGCAAGTTCCTCAACTATATAGAATTTATCAAGTTATTTTCGGATAAGCTCTTAGTAATTCTCGATAAATGGCAGGCTGTGTCTGGCATTAGCGTTAGCCAATAAGGTGCGTCGTTGTTGCGCGGCAAATTTAGCCGCAACGAACATTTGGGAATCCTTAGCCTAGTATTTTTTCCAAGTTCTGCGATGTCCCCTTAAATAACTTGCGGAAATTTTCAGTTGATTGGTTTGCAATGTGATTAAACGATGTGCCGCGCAATTCAGCGATATGTTCTGCAACGTGGCGGACGTAAGTCGGGTAATTGGGTTTGCCTCGATATGGCACGGGTGCCAGGTATGGCGAATCGGTCTCGATCAAAAACCGGTCGGCAGGCACTTTTTTTGCCACATCTTTAATTTCTTTCGCATTTTTGAATGTCACAATGCCTGAGAACGAAATATAAAAGTTCAAATCCAATGCGCTTTGGGCAAATTCCCAGTCTTCGGTAAAGCAATGGATAATTCCGCCAACTTCGAAGGCATTTTCTTCCTGCAAAATCCGCAGCGTGTCTTTTTTTGCGTCGCGGGTGTGGATGATTAACGGCTTTTTTAGTATTTTTGCGGCGCTTATATGATTCCTGAACCGCTGTTGCTGCCATGCTGTGCCACCCTCGCTACGAAAATAATCAAGGCCTGTCTCGCCAATGCCAATTACTTTATCGAACTGGCCTAGTGCAATAAGTTCATCGACCGTTGGATCTTTACCATCCTGCACATTGGGATGGACACCAACCGTTACGGATATTTGCGGGTAACCGGATACCAGCGACAACATATGTGGATACGATTCCAGGTCGATGGCTATGGCCAGTAAATGCTCAATTTGGCAATTGTTGACCTCTGCCATAAAGGTTGCGAAATCATTCTGATAAGGTGCCAGATCAATACGGTCCAGATGACAATGGGAGTCGATCAACATTAGGGTCGTTTGTGTGCTTAGGGTGTTTTGATTGATGCTTAAAAAATCAAGTTATCAGTCTTGAGTGCCAATTAACTTTACATGGTGTGCGTTGAACGGTCGCCGCTTAAAGCACCCGCCAGGTAATTTTCAATCTTGGCACGCGCCAATCCACCGTCTTGATCGCTAAACTGAACGCCAATGCCGCTAGTCCTGTACCCTGATGATCCTGTGGGCGTTTTCCAGATTACTTTCGCTGCAATAGGTAATCTTTCCGGTTCTTCCATCAGGTTTAACAACATAAAAACCTCCTGTCCCATCTGGTAATCACGGTCAGTTGGGATAAACAAGCCACCATTAATGACAAACGGCATATAAGCTTGATATAAGGCATTTTTGTCTTTAATAGAAAGCGACAAAATACCTTGCCTGGGCGCTGCATCTGCCATCGTTAGTTCCTCCCGTTAAGTTCTTGCCATTGTACTAAAATTTCTTCAATCATTATTTGGAAATTGATTTGTGTGCCCAGTTGTTGCCGACTGCTGATTATCCGGTCATATAATCCATAAAGGCCTTTTAATTCTAGTTGTTGCGACACGCTTTGCAAGGGTTTGGCTAGATCCTGATTAGACAATAACTCACTATTAATGCCGCAAGCGCATTTAATCAAATCAGTGACCCAGGATATTAACCAGTTTATCAATTCAGTTTCTGGAAGTTTCTGCCATTTTTCCGAAATTATTGCAGGATGGTCGGTATGGTTTGCTATCGTTAGCCAGTCATTAAAACAATCCTTTCGTTGTTTCAGGAGACCCTCGTCCGAGAGTTGCTGTGCTTTTAATATGGATCCCCTCATTAAATTTAATAGTGTTTCCTGATTGTGATCAATGCCCTGCCCTTTCAACCACTCATACAGGATTTGTCTTTCTGGGAAAGTTATTGATAGCTTTTGGCAGCGGCTGACAATAGTCGCCGGTAGTTTGTTGGGTTTGTCGCTTATCAAGATAAATACAGTGCGCTCAGTAGGTTCCTCAAGACATTTTAAAAATGCGTTTGCCGCCGATGCCGTCATGACATCAGCGGGGTTGATGATAACCACCCGGTGAGTTTCGAACTGTGGCTTTAAATAAGTGTCCGCGACGACAGTACGAATCTGGTTGATGGAAATCGTCTTTTTTTCTTCGTCGGGTTGTATTTGTATTAAATCGGGATGTGTATCTGCTTTGACCAATAGGCAGCTATTGCAATGACCGCAACATGAGCCGTCATCCTGCGGTTTCAGACAAAGCAAGGAATGGGCAAATTGTTTTGCCAGGCTGTGTTTTCCCAACCCACCCGTTCCTGTAATGAGTAGAGCCTGCGGGATGCGTTTTTGCTTGATGTAACTGTGGAGTAAGCCCCAGTTTTTCTGCTGCCAAGGTAATACACTATTGATTGCAGTCATGTAAGCAGCGACTTTAACGTTTCAACAATGGCTTTCTGCACAATGTCGAGGGGTTGATATGCCTTGATGACTTTGATGCGCTCTGGGTATTGTTGGGCTTGCTTCAGGTAAGCTTGCCTGACTTGGTTAAAAAATTGGAGTCGTTCCGACTCAAACCTGTCCAACCCCCCTCCCCTATTTTTTGCCCTGGCCATCCCGGTTTCGACAGGCACATCAAGTAATAAGGTTATATCCGGCCTTAAGTCATCTTGGACAAAATTTTCCAGCCAGCTTATTGCTTCCAGTGACATGCCTCGTCCGCCACCCTGGTAAGCATAAGTGGCATCGGTAAAGCGGTCGCAAAGCACCCAGTGGCCTTGAGCCAGCGCGGGTATAATCACATGATTGAGGTGTTGCGCCCTGGCTGCAAAAATGAGCAGGATTTCAGCGTGGCTGGTTACAGTCTCGTCATTGGCATGTAGCAACAGTTCACGTATTTTTTCGGCTAATCGGGTTCCGCCGGGTTCCCGTGTGACGATGACGGGAATGTTCTGGTCTTGCAGGTAATTTTTGATGAACGGGATATTGGTCGTCTTCCCTACCCCTTCCCCGCCTTCGAGCGTGATAAATTTTCCACTTTTATTCATTATCTTTTATTCATTATCTTTTATTCTTCTGAAAGCTATTGACAGCCTGGTTGTGCTCCACCAAGCTCGCTGAAAATTGATGGCTACCATCACCCTTCGCCACAAAATACAGGCTATTGTCCTTATCGGGATGCAAAGCCGCGTGAATGGCATCCCGACCAGGCATGGCGATGGGTGAGGGCGGCAATCCCTGGATCACATAAGTATTATAGGGTGTCGCCGTGGTCAGGTCATTTGCCTTGATATTTCCTTTATAGCCATCTCCCATCCCATAAATCACTGTAGGATCGGTTTGCAGCAGCATTCCTTTTGCAAGCCTGCGGGTAAATACACCGGAGATCATGGCCCGTTCACTTTTTGCCCCAGTTTCTTTTTCCACAATGGAGGCCATGATAAGCGCTTCATAGGCTGTTTTATAAGGAAGGTTCAATTCCCTGTGTTGCCATTCCTCCTGTAATACGGACTGCATTTTCACATAAGCCCTTTTTAATATCGAAACATCCGTTGTATTCTTTTCAAAATGATAGGTATCAGGAAAAAACCAGCCTTCGGGATTTGTCCCGCTCATTCCAAGCTCAGCTGATATTTCAGCGGCAGCTTGTTTTTGCAGGGTTTTTTTAAGGTTTGGAGTCTGTTCGATTGCTTGCAGGATTTCTTTTAAATTCCATCCTTCCGGAAAGGTAATAGGATATTTTATTGCCCTGCCCTCAACAAAAACCGCCAATATTTGTGGAATCGTTAAGCCAGGGGTTAATTCGTATTCACCCGCTTTAAGTTTATTGGTGACTTCGATCCTTAAAGCGACAGACTTGAACCAGAATGGATCGATGTCAACACCTAGGCTCAGTAGTTTGTCAGTAATCCTGTCAAATGAATCCCCTTTTTCTATCTCTACGACTAGGCTGTGTTGAACTGCTGGCTTATTTAAAGCGCTTTGATAGCTTGTCTGTATCCAGAAGCCTATCAAGGTTAGCAGGGCAATTAAGATGCCTGCCGTTATTTTACCGCGCATCAGCGAGACTCTGTTCTTTAAATTGCCTTAACCAATCTTGAAGTTGGCTGGTCAGATTAACTACGGCAAAACCTACGTTCCCCATTTGCTTGACCGGCCAAATGCCGATAATAGAATTGCAGACGAAGGCTTCATCGGCGGCAAGCAATTTCTCCTTGCCGTAGTCATGTTCAATTAACGTGAGATTGTGTTCAGCTATTAACCTTTTGATGATGCCGCGCATGACACCTGCCACGCCTGCTAAGTGGAGTGAGGCGGTATATATGACACTGTTTTTCACATAGAAAAGATTGGTCATTGTGCCTTCAATAACATGGTCGGTTATATCCAGCATAATACCTTCTTGTATGGCAGCGTCATTCCATTCGGCGCGAGCCATTACCTGTTCCAACCGGTTGAGGTGCTTGATACCCGCCAACGTAGGATTTAAACCCAGCCGGGTGTTGCAGAAACGGGCATTAATGCCTAGCTTGGCATAAGTGTGTGGATATTCTGGAAAAGGGTGCAGGCTTATTACGCGTGTTGGATTTATAGGTTCAGGCTGACGATAACCTCGTCCTCCGATGCCACGCGTGATGATTATTTTAAGGACTGCCCACTTTTCGTACTTACAAACCCTGTAAATTTCGTCAGTAAGCTGTTTTATATCAGGATTGGGGATGTTCAGTTTTGCACAATCCGTACTCATTCGAAGTAAGTGTTGCCCCAGAAATACGGGTTGGCCTTCTATGACTTCAATGGTTTCAAATAAGCCGTCACCGTACTGAAATCCTCGGTCATTGACCGAAATGCGATCAGCCTCTACGCCATTTATTAGGATCATTGCAGGGTTGTGATCACATAGGCTGTGATGGATTTAGACGTTATTCAAAACGCTTAAACACTAAGGAACCATTTGTCCCACCAAAGCCGAATGAGTTAGACATTGCAACATCAATCTTCATGTTCCTGGCGACATTCGGAATATAGTCGAGATCGCATTCTGGATCCCGGTTTTCTAAATTGATGGTTGCGGGGGCGACTTGGTTTTTGATGCTTAATGCCGTCAACACAGCCTCAATACCGCCAGCCGCTCCCAACATGTGTCCGATCATGGATTTCGTTGAGCTAATGGCAACCTTATACGCATGTCCGCCTAACGCGGTTTTCATAGCCTGGGTCTCGCCGAGATCGCCGGCCGGGGTCGAAGTGCCATGCGCGTTGATGTAATCAACAACCTCTGGATTTAACCCTGCGTCGCGTAAGGCATTCTTCATACACTGTGCAGCGCCCTCCCCTCCTGGCGATGGCGTGGTCATGTGGTAGGCATCGCCACCCATACCATAACCTACCAACTCGGCATAAATTTTGGCACCTCGCGCTTTGGCATGTTCCAGTTCCTCAAGCACCACGACTCCCGCGCCGTCGCTAAGCACAAAGCCGTCACGATCCCTGTCCCAAGGCCGACTTGCCGCTTGCGGGTCATCATTACGGCGTGACAAGGCTTTAGCAGAAATAAAACCGCCCATGGCAGTGGGTGAAGATGTGCAGCGTTCAGCGCCACCAGCCACCATCACGTCGGCATCGCCGTATTTAATCAATCGGGCGGCATCACCAATGTTATGTGTACCAGTGGCGCACGCAGTGACTATAGCAAAATTAGGCCCTTTCAGCCCATATTTGATCGAAAGGTTTCCGGAAATCATATTGATGATATTGCCCGGAACAAAAAATGGCGATATGCGCCGTGGCCCACCTTTTTCGTAGACCGCATAACATTCTTCTATGCCCGTAATGCCACCAATACCCGCACCAATGGCTACACCAATGCGTTCGGCATTGGCCTCAGTGACTTCAATCCCCGAATCATCAATGGCTTGGCAACCGGCGGCAAGCCCGTAATGGATAAAGCCGTCCATACGTTGGGCATCTTTGCCAGGGATGTACTGGGTAATGTCCAGGTTTCTGATAACACCGCCAAAAGTCGTCGCAAATGGAGAAATATCGAAAGAATCTATGGTGCCGATACCGCTGCGGCCATTGATGATGCCCCCCCAAGTTTCTGATACCGTGTTGGCAAGAGGTGTTACGGCACCTAATCCGGTTATGACAACTCGACGACCGCTCAATTTATTAGTCCGTATTGTGGTGAAGGTGGGGATAATGGGGTGTAAAGCGAGTGGACGGACGGCGATCGCTCATCCACTGGAAATCGATTTAGGCGTTTTTTACTACGTAATCAATAGCATGTTGAACGGTTGTAATCTTTTCAGCTTCATCGTCTGGAATTTCGCATTCAAATTCTTCTTCAAGCGCCATGACGAGTTCAACTGTGTCCAGGGAATCAGCGCCTAGGTCGTCAACGAATGAAGCATCATTAGCGATATCTTCCTTAACACCCAATTGCTCTGCAACAATTTTTTTAACTCGTTCTTCAACATTACTCATAATTATATCCTCAATCAATGCAAGTTTATTATTTATAATCAGTGACTTACAATGCGGTGTTATTACAAAACTAGAAATCCCGTCTCCGGCAATTCCAGACGGCGGGGGAATTATACTTGATATTACAATAATGTCACAATATTAAGGCATGAATAGTCCGCCATTGACATGGAGGGTTTCCCCAGTGATGTAAGCGGCACCTTCGGAGGCCAGAAACGCAACGGCATGGGCGACTTCATTGGCTTCACCCAACCTGGACAAAGGGATAGAGGCCAACAGCGTGTTTTTGATGTCGTCGTTCAACTCTTTGGTCATATCCGTATCAATAAACCCAGGCGCTACCGTATTGATAGTGATATTGCGCGAACCGACTTCTTTTGCCATAGACTTGGCAAAACCAATCATACCGGCTTTTGCTGCGGCATAGTTGGCTTGTCCGGCATTGCCCGTTGCGCCGACCACGGATGAAATATTGATAATGCGCCCGGTTCTGGCTTTCATCATGCCACGTAACACCGCCTTGCTCATGCGAAAAACAGAAGTCAAATTGGTGTTGATAATGTCATCCCATTCCTCGTCTTTCATACGCATCAACAGGTTATCGCGGGTGACACCCGCATTGTTGACGAGCACCGTGGGCGCACCAAAACTGTCATTTACCGTCTTGATGACTGCTTCAATCGAATCGGCATCGGCAACATTGAGTTTTAAGCCTTTTCCGTTTTCAGCCAGATAAGCTGAAATGGCTTCCGCGCCGCTGTCTGTGGTGGCTGTACCCACGACAAAAAAACCATCGGTGGCCAATTTTTCTGCAATTGCCTTGCCGATACCTCGGCTGGCCCCTGTTACCAAAGCGACTGGTTTAGTCATTGAGTTGCTCCAATACTTTATTTAAGGTCTCAGGATCATAAATTGCCAAATGCTCGGCATCTTTGGCGATACGCTTGTCCAAGCCTGTTAATACCTTGCCTGGGCCGCACTCTACGAAAGTGGTTACGCCTTTATTGCGCATTAGCTCGACGCTTTCTACCCAGCGCACAGGCTTATAAAGTTGTTCCTTTAGGGCATTGCGGATGACTTCAGGGGCGGTGTGCGATTCCACGTCAACATTGTGGATTAGCTGCATTTTAGGCGTGTCTAAGACGATTGCTTTTAAGCATTCCCCCAGCTTATCCGCTGCCGATTGCATCAATGCACAGTGGGACGGCACACTAACAGGCAATAACACCGCCCGTTTTGCACCAGCCTCTTTGGCTGCCGTAGCCGCACGTTCGACTGCCGCCGAGTGTCCGGCAATGACAACTTGACCGGGTGAGTTAAAATTGACCGCCGAAACGACTTCTGTTCCTGCAACACTGGCGCAAATCTCAACGACTTGATTATCTTCTAGTCCCAGGATCGCCGCCATAGCGCCCACACCTGCGGGTACGGCTTCCTGCATAAAACGCGCCCTTGCCTCAACCAGCTTGACGGCATCTTCAAAAAATAATGCCCCTGAACAAACCAGCGCAGTGTATTCACCCAGGCTATGCCCAGCCATCCAGGTCGGGCGTATGGCACTGTGTTTGCACCAGACTTCCCAAACTGCCACCCCTGCAGCCAGCATGACCGGCTGGGTATTTTGGGTTTGGTTGAGTTCGTCTTCCGGACCGTTTGTGACAAGGCCCCAAAGGTCACGTCCCAATACAAACGAGGCCTTGTCAAAAGTTTGTTTTACTTCTGGATAGCTTGCCGCCAACTGGGCCAGCATGCCCACGGATTGGGAACACTGTCCGGGGAAAACAAAAGCTAGATTTTTTTGTTGTTCACTCATGGATAAATGCTATCGATTAGTATCTGATTAGCGCGGAACCCCAGGTGAACCCTGCGCCAAATGCTTCCAGTAAGACCACTTGTCCGCGTTGGATACGTCCGTCGCTGATGCCTTCATGCAAGGCGAGCAGCACGGAAGCGGAAGAGGTATTGCCCTGATCTTCCAAGGTGACGATGACTTGATCCATAGCCATTTTCAGTTTTTTTGCGGTGGCTGCGATAATCCTGATATTGGCCTGGTGCGGCACCAACCAATTCACATCAGATTTTTGCATATTATTGGCATCCAAGGTTTCATCGACGATACGTTCCAGGGTATTGACCGCCATCTTAAATACCTCGTTACCGCGCATACTGATGTAGCCAACTTCATGCTTATTGGCTTCGGTCGCGACTTGTGGATTGGGGCAATAAAGCATGTCTTCATAGCCACCATCGGAATAAATATGTGTTGATAACACTCCCGCTTCATCAGACGCAGCCAGCAATAAAGCCCCTGCCCCATCGCCAAACAAGATGCACGTGCTTCGGTCTGTCCAGTCTACGATCCGTGAACAGAGTTCAGAACCCACGATAAGCACATTCTTGACTGCACCCGTCTTAATATATTGGTCGGCAATACTCAGCGCATAAATTGCGCCGGAGCATGCGGCTTGGACATCAAAAGCAACACACTTTTTAATCCCTAGCCGTTGCTGGAGCAAACAGGCTGTACTGGGATAAACCCGATCTGGCGTACCTGTGGCTACAATGATTAAGTCGATTTCTTCGGGGCTGACTTGGGCGGCGTTTATCGCGAGTCTTGCGGCGATTTCGCCCATGCTGGAAGCCGTCTCGTTTGCACCCGCTATACGGCGGCTCTTGATGCCTGTGCGTTCGTAGATCCAGCTATCGGAGGTGTCAACGGTTTTTGATATATGTTCGTTGGTACGGATTTCTTCAGGCAGATAACCGCCGGTACCAAGCACTTTTGCATAACGCATCATGCGCTTTTGCTCAGGCTCAAGGATTTTTCGACCTGCTCACTTATTTTCCTGATAACATCTTGTTTCACTTCAAGTTCGGCAATCTGGATGGCTGTCTTAAAAGCCAGTGCATCCGCACTACCATGGCTTTTGATGACCAAACCTTTAAGCCCCAAAAAACTTGCGCCGTTGTATAAACGAGGGTCAATACGATCCTTAAACGACTTAAGGGCTGGATAAGCAGCCAATCCTGCCAGTTTGGTGAAAATATTTTTGGCAAAGGCTACTTTAAGCAAAGTGCCGATCATTTTTGCCGCACCTTCAATGGATTTAAGCGCAACATTGCCGACGAAACCGTCACAGACTATCAAATCAACCTTAATGCTACCTGCATTCAGCGAATTGCCCTCGACATAGCCGATGTAATTCAGGGAGGAGTTTTCCAGCAGTTTTGCGGCGGCTTTGACTTGCTCATTACCTTTTACGTCTTCTTCGCCGATATTCAACAAGCCAACCTTGGGGGTTTCTATATTCTCAACCGCTTTAACCAATTCATTGCCCATGACGGCAAACTGATAGAGATGTTTAGCCGTACAATCGACATTCGCGCCCAGGTCGAGGACATGCGTATGCCCATAAATAGATGGAAGTGTGGAAATAATGCCTGGGCGGTCTATGCCGGGAATCATCTTTAGCACAAATCGGGCCGTCGCCATCAATGCTCCGGTGTTGCCGGCACTGACACAAGCATCGGCACGGCCTTCATGGACTAGATTGATAGCCACTCGCATCGACGAATCTTTTTTGTTTTTCAACGCCTTGGAGGGAGATTCCTGCATTTCCACCTGCTGTGACGCATGATGGATGATCAGCCTATCCTGAAAAACCGATAGGTTTTGGGCTAGATGCTGTTTGAGAACGGTTGAATCACCAACCAATATCAACTTCAAGTCAGGATTGTTTTTTAAACAGTCCAGGGACGCAGGCACAGTGACCTCGGGGCCGAAGTCGCCGCCCATTGCATCAATCGAGATCGTCAAACTCACGCTTAAGAATTGCTCCGAAATGAAGGACTTAAGAAAGGCAAACGAAAGCCCTTGCCAACATCCTAATTATCTTATAGAAAATCCGTAAAAATAATTAATCTTCACTATCCACATTTACGATTTGACGGCCTTTAAAATAGCCATCTGGCGTGACATGGTGGCGCAAATGCGTTTCGCCCGTCAGCGTATCTTGGGCTAATGTCCTTGCTGTCAAGGCATCGTGGGAACGGCGCTGGTCGCGTCTTGAACGTGATACTTTACTCTTTTGTACTGCCATTGTAGGTCTCCAGTTTTTTTAAATCGGCTAAGATGGAAAAAGGATTTTCAGTTGATGCCCGTTCGGTTTTGGGTAAGGCTCCAGGCTTGTTATTAGCGCTATTCGGTACCGTACAATCATCTTGATGCTTGGGAATGTCTGGTATGTTAAGCAATAATTCATCCTCAACTATATTATTGAAGGGAATATTATCTTCATCAATTAGCAATAAGGGTTCGTAGCCTTCTGGCAGGTTATTTGCCTGATCCAGTGAACTAACAATACCTAGCTTAATATCGCTGCTAACAGGCCATTCCACCGGCTCCAAACACCTTTGGCACTTAAGCGCCAGAACAGTGGAGATATGCCCTTCAATCTTAGCCAAATTACCTTCCCGGCCAAAAAACAGCTTAACTAAAACATTACCGACATCATTGGATAGCCACTCAGTCATCCTGTCGAAACTACTTAAAGGCAATTCCCCTTCAATTCTGGCATTCCTATCGGCCAACAACAAAGGGTCTATAAATTTTGGTAACCGGGTTAACATAACCGGAAGATAATATAGGCAAACAACAAATTCGTCAAATTCGCATCACTGCAATATCTGTAAGCTGAAAGAAAGCCTTAAGATCGGGGTTGCATCAGGCCAAAATAGACCAAATAATAGGTTTCAAGGCTGTATCTTTTTGAAATCACAGACATGAATGGGGGCATGCCCATCTCGTTCGGGTAAAATCGGAAACAAATTACAGGGAACGACGATATAAGGCCAAAACCTGCCGGACATAGTTGCGTGTCTCTGGATAAGGCGGGATTGAATTGTTGTATTTTATGACTGCATTTTCGCCGGCATTGTAAGCGGCAACAGCGAGGCCAAGATTGTAATTGAACATGTCCAATAAATCCTTTAAATACCGCGTTCCGCCATCGACATTCTGGATTGGATCGGTGCGGTTAGTCACCCCATAACGTCTGGCCGTATCCGGCATCAATTGCATTAACCCGACCGCTCCCGCTCGAGACACGGCGCTGGCGTTATAAGCAGACTCTGTTTGGATGACAGCATGGACTAGTTTTTCTTCAACGCCGTTCCTGTAGGCGGCATTGGCGATAAGGTTAGAAAACTTGTTCTTGTTGATGCTTCGATTGCTAAACCTATTGCTAAAACTTTGAAATACCGTCGGGTAGTTGTTATTGATTTCTCTAGTCCTGAATCGACTAGCCTTAATCATTTTAAGACGATAAGAACTAGTTTTTATGATGCGTTTATACATTGAACTTCTGGGTTCATCCGTGTAGTGAACCCGGCCACCCGAATCGATAAATTTGTATATATCGGCTATGGCTTGATTTGAAATCAATAAGGTCAATAAAAAAAATATTTTTTTTATCATTTAGTACCTGCTATTCAGTTTGAATATTCACTAAATTTGCGGCTTTAACCGCCCTATTTCTGGCCTCATCGACTGTTCCGTGCGATGCCAACGCCACTCCCATTCGTCTGTTAACTAACGCTTCCGGCTTGCCGAACAACCTTACTTCGCTATCTGGCACAGCCAAGGCTTCATCTAAACCCGTATAAAAAAAGTCCCTCGCTTTTATTTCCGATAGGATTGCAGCACTAGCACCATTTTTTTGCAAGTCGGTAGCTACAGGCAAACCTAAAATAGCGCGGACATGCAATTCGAATTCGTTCTGTTTCTGGGTGGCCATTGTAACCATGCCGGTATCATGCGGTCTGGGACTTACTTCACAAAACCAGACATCATCCCCCTTAACAAACAGCTCAACTCCGAACAGCCCCACTCCACCTAGTGCATCCGTTACTTTAAGTGCAATGGTTTGTGCAGTATTCAAGGCAGATGTGCTCATCGCTTGTGGCTGCCAGCTTTCCCTGTAATCGCCATTTACCTGGATATGGCCTATGGGTTCGCAAAAATAAGTCTGGATATTACCATCGCTGTCTAACGCCCTTACCGTCAGTAAGGTGATTTCAAAATCAAAATCAACTTTGGATTCAACGATCACCTTTCCAGTATCAACCCTACCACTGACTTTAGCATAATTCCATGCTTGTTCAAGTTGATCCGGGCTTTTCACCATCGTCTGGCCTTTGCCTGAAGACGACATGGTCGGTTTGACAAAGCAAGGATAACCGATTCCATCATCAACAGCTGCTTTTAGTTGATTGAAATTTTCGGCAAACGCGTATTTTGATGTCGGTATTTGTAACGTTTCAGCAACCAGCGCACGAATACCTTCCCTGTTCATGGTGAGTTGTATTGCCCTGGCATTGGGTATAACGTGGGCAAGCCCTTTCGATTCAACTTCTAGCAACGCTTCGGTCGCGATAGCCTCAATTTCGGGAATGATAATATCGGGTTGTTCCAGGGCGATAATTTTTCTCAAATCCTCTGCATCCGCCATATTGATGACATGACTGCGATGGGCGACCTGCTGGGCAGGCGCATCTTTGTACCGGTCTACGGCAATGACTTCTACCCCATAGCGTTGCAAGCAGATGGCGATTTCCTTGCCCAGCTCACCAGAGCCGAGCAGCATGGCTTTGGTTGCGCCGTTTGTTAAAGCGGTGCCTAGTTTCATTTTGAATTGGCTAAATAACTGTCAATATCTTCTTTGGAAAAACCAATTTTTTTCGCTACTCGATCGGCATGGCTCACTCTGGAGATACCGGGAATTAAACGGTAAGTCGGTGCATCTTTGGCAAACTCAACCTGTTTAGGCAAGCCTGTGCCTAGTTTCGCAAATTGATCGACCAACTGGTGATTGTGGGTAATCAGGATCGTGCTGTTCCCTTTTCGGAAAAAACCGTTGAGAATATTGGATGAAGCCTCCATTTTTTCTTCGAAGGTTGTGCCTTCGGACAGTTCATCCAATACGACCAAACTCTTTGCCGTGGTCGCCAAAAAGATGTCTTTGGTGCGTTTTAGCTCGGTACCGAAGCGCCCTTCCCCATCGACCAGATGGCTTATTTCCGGCACTTGATAAAAAACCCTGTCCGCAACCGTCAATGTTGCCGCTTTAGCCGGAACATAACCGCCGATTTGCGCCAATACCTGAATTTGCGTCACGGTTTTGCAGAATGCCGTCTTACCGCCGCTATTTGGGCCTGTCAGCAAAACCAGCTTGTCGTCGTCCAACACAAAATCATTGCCGACGTAATCCGCATTATCTTTCCCTAGTACGGGATTGACCGCCGACGTGAGACTAATGCGATGATGTTTTGCATCCTCAAACTTCGGTAAGGCAGTGCTATGCCCAAAGTTATCGGCAAACTTCATGAAAGACAGCAATTCATCCAACTGCCCCAAGGCATCGAGTAATTCGGCTACGGGTTCAGCTTTTTTATACTCGTTTCTTAGCGGGATGATGCAGTAATCGCGGTCATATCCGCCCACAATGGGGAAGTACAGTAACAATAAAGGGCCAATAAACACGGCTATTGTACGCAGGGAAGGCGTGATATTGACAGGCGCAAAAAGTGAACCCAGCCACAGCAGCCCAAATATCAAAACCAGTAATACGGGCTTGAAAATTTGCGGCTTAAAAATAACTGGGATTGGAAAGCTAGCATCCCCACGTTCTTCCTTAGTTGTGATTTTACCCTCAACAAAATAAACAGGCCCTTCCATTAGCGACCAGTAGCGGGTTTCTGTGAAAGCCTTGACCTTATTAAAAATATCATTCAGGTATTTTGACTTCGGTGTTTCGGCAGCTTGGACATGCCCAACGAATTCCTGAATAAAACGGACACCACTTTTGTATTGCTTGTAACCGTAGCCTTCAATTTCATTTTTTGACCGGGCTTGTGAAAATGAGCCCAGAAACTCGCCAAACAATAATAAGTGCAGGTTTTTTTCATTGGTTGCGGCGCTGTCAACCAGTTGTTCAAGCTGTGCTTTCAGGTTTTGGTTTTTTCGCAGTTCTTGGACTGCCTCCTGTTTTGCCTTGATTGCCTTGATGTCGCTTAAAGGTTGGCACAAAGAACGGAACAATGTCGCTTGCCCGACAGTGGTTGTGGCATGGTTGACCGCTTCAAAAACCTTATCAATTTCAATGGTGTTAAATGCCGTTTCATCAATCACCCCCTCCCCCATAGGCAGCGGTTTACTGGATTTTATGGCAGGCCAGGCTTCATCCTGCCAACTGTGTAATATGGTTTCTTGCATTTAATAACCCTAAAATCGACAGGTTTCAGACCGAATAGGTAACTATAGTCGCTTAAATCCACCCATCAAGCAACAAGACGATGGCATTCACATGGGTTTCAGTATCATTCAGCGCAGGAATGTAGCGGTAACCCGTACCTCCCGCCCCGATAAAGACCGCCCTATTCTCCATCGCCATTTCTTCTAAGGTTTCCAGGCAATCGACGGCAAACCCAGGGCAGATGACATCAATCGTTTTTATCCCTTGCCCGGGCAATTTTTGCAGGGTATCGGCACAGTATGGTTTCAGCCATTCCGCTTTACCAAAGCGTGACTGGAACACTAGTAGCCACTGTTTTTCATTGAGACCTAATTTTTCGGTAATCAGCCGCGCAGTTTCTTGGCATTGGTAGTAATAAGGATCACCTAATTTTGTCAGCAATTCAGGCAAGCTATGAAAAGATATCAACAACAAATCATTTTTGCCGTGTTCTTGCCATGCCGATTTTACGGTTGCTGCAATTGCGGCAATGTAGCTGTCATGTTGATGGTAATCACTGATAAATTGAAAACTTGGCAGATGCCGCCACTGATTGAGTTCTTTAATGACATCATCGTATACTGATGCCGTTGTCGTCGAAGAGTATTGAGGGTACAGGGGCAGGACGATAACCTTATCAACACCTTGTTGCCTAAATAATCCAAGTTGATTGGCTATGGATGGTTCACCATAACGCATTGAGTATGTGGTAATTGCCCCTTTAGGAATTAATTTATCCGCCAGTTTCTCAGAGAGTTGCCGGGTCAGATAAATCAATGGCGAACCCTTGTCACACCATATTTTTTGATAGGCTTTCGCTGATCGGGCAGGCCGAAAAGGTAACACAATCGCATGTAAAATCAGCCACCAAATCGGCCTGGGGATGTTAACGACCCTTGGATCCCAGAGAAACTCTTTAAGGAACTGCCTGACCGCAGACGTTGTGGGGGCAACAGGTGATCCCAAATTTACCAGCAACACACCTGTTTTTCTTGTGGTCACTGAGGCTATCGATTGATTAAATTCAAAAACTCGGAACGCGTGCTGATTTCTTTACGGAAAATACCGGTCATCACTGAAGTCGTCATTACTGAGTTCTGCTTCTCAACCCCCCGCATCATCATGCACAAATGCTTGGCTTCAATAACGACCGCAACCCCCCTGGCTCCTGTGGCCTGGGAAATCGCATCAGCAATTTGTTTGGTCAGTTTTTCCTGGATTTGGAGGCGCCTGGCATACATATCGATAACGCGGGCGACTTTAGACAAGCCCAAAACTTTACCGCAAGGCAGATAACCGACATGGCACTTGCCGATAAAAGGCAGCAGATGATGTTCGCACAAGGAATATAATTCAATGTTTTTGACGATGACCATATCTTCCGTATCAGCCGTAAAAATGGCGCCATTGAGGACTTCTTCAAGCGTTTTGTCGTAACCATTATTAAGAAATTTAAACGCTTTTGCTGCACGTTTAGGAGTGTCGATCAAGCCTTCGCGGTTTAAATCTTCCCCTATAGCTTCGATAATTTTCGAAAAATGCTCTTCCATCTCGTGTTGTTCTAATAATTGAATTGCGGCAGTATACCTCAATGGTAAGTAAAAGCTAACGCATCACGCACCACTTTGATGCCCGCATTCGGACTTGTAACATTTTCGCTCAAGTGCCTACGCCAAGCCCTAGCGCCAGGCTCGCCATGGAAAAGACCCAAAATGTGGCGGGTGATGCTGTTTAAACGAATGCCATTTTTCAATTGCCCTTCAATATAAGGTAAAATCAAGCCCATGATTTCATGACGCGATCTGGGCGATTCGGTGGCATTAAATATATGTTTGTCCACCTCGGCTAAAAGATAAGGATTCTGATAAGCTTCCCGTCCTACCATCACCCCATCAACCCGTTGTAACAGGGTTTCGGCCTGTTCCAGATTGGCAATACCGCCGTTGACGACAATTTCCAAGTGTGGGAAATCAGTTTTCAGTTGATAAACAACGTCGTAATTTAGCGGCGGAATCTCCCGGTTTTGCTTAGGCGATAACCCGCTTAACCAGGCTTTTCTCGCATGAATAATAAACGTATTACAACTGGCGTCGGCAACTTTACCAACAAACACAGCCAGCTCTTCGTAAGAATCCCTGTCATCAATACCAATTCTCGATTTTACGGTAACCGGAATCGAAACTGCACCACACATTGCTGAAATACAGTCTGCGACAAGCTCTGGTTCAAGCATCAAACAAGCGCCAAAGCGGCCATTTTGCACCCTGTCGCTAGGGCAACCAATATTCAAATTGACTTCATCGTAGCCATAATCTTCAACCATTTTTGCACAAAGCGCCAATTCGCGGGGATTACTGCCACCCAATTGAAAGGCCAGCGGATTCTCATCACTATTAAAGCGTAAAAAACGATGATGATCGCCATGTATCAAAGCGCCCGTCGTCACCATCTCGGTATACAACAGTGCATGTTGCGAGATAAGGCGATGAAAAAACCGACAATGCAGGTCAGTCCAATCCATCATGGGGGCAACGCAAAATCTATGGGTGTGCGTCATACAGTGCTAAGTTATTGCTATTTTATTAATTAGTCCATAGTAAGGTTAAAACCACCGCCTTTTAGGCGGTCAAGTTTATCTATGGTTTTTTGTCGTATGATATTGTCTTGAACTGAAAAGGGGAAGGGCTTATGGATTACCGTTACGGAAGCCATACAGTTTTTAAGGTTCAATTTCATTTTGTTTTTGTCACGAAATATCGTCACAAGGTGTTGAAAGGTGACGTTGGCCTGAAAGTCCGTGAGCTGATTAGGCAGACGTGCGAAGCGTTTGAGATAGAAATCCTGAAAGGGGTTGTCAGTAGGATCATGTCCAGTGTTGGATTCTGCTCCCCTAATTTGGCATCGAGCGAAATCATGGGGTGGATTAGGAAGAAGCTCGATGAAGTTGTTCGAGAGTTTCCCTGGCTTGAAAAAGCGCTATTGGGGGCGACATAATGGGCAACTGATTAAATTTTGCGCGGCTTCGGGTGAATTGACAGAAGAAATGATAAAAAATTATCTGGGACATCATTTTGAACCTAAAGGGGATGATAATTTTAGAACAGAAACCTGAACGGGCCTTATGACCCGTATCCACTTTAGTCCATTATACGAACCCACCCGCTTAAGCTGGTGGTTGTTTAGTCGACTTTTAACCGGACACTACTGTTTAAATAAGGGGAAATAATGCTAAAAAAGTGTGATCTCGCTTGATTTGTGTGGTTTTGATGGTTTTTTGAATAAGAACAAGCATGAGCCTTAAGGCTGACAGTCTCCTAGTCGACACAGTCCCTTATAACTAGTTACATTAAGTAATGGGAATCTCTATTAATCGTAATTTAAACCGCCTTACTGAGAAGACACTGAAAATATTTGAATTATCCGAAAAGATGGTCGTTTTGAGGCCAGTTTTGATTGTTAGGCCCTGTTTATTGAAGGATTTCCCCTTTTTTATGCC
>NZ_JBKKBJ010000003.1:0-4954 GCF_046714055.1 Methyloglobulus sp.
TTGTATCTCGCCAGGGAGAAAATAGTATGACCGCAATCAGCCGCACGGCCTTGTTCGGTAAACTCAATAACCTCGCTTACAAAGGTATCGACAGCGCCACCGTTTTTTGTAAAATACGCGGCAATCCTTATGTTGAACTGATACATTGGCTGCATCAAATCCTACAGTTACAGGATTCCGACCTGCATCGCGTCATCAAACGGTTTGAACTTAACCCTTCGCATTTGGCGCGTGATTTTATCGAAGCCCTGGATCGACTCCCCGCAGGTTCCACATCCATTTCCGACTTATCTTCGCATGTCCAGGAAGCCGTCCAACAGGGATGGTTATATGCCAGCTTAATGTACAACAGCAACCAAGTACGCACCGGGCATTTAATTGTAGGAATTGTAAAAACCTCCGATTTACGTAACGCCTTAAACGCGATTTCCTCACAATTCAAAAAAATTAATGCCGATACTCTGTTGGATGAATTTTCGGCCATCGTATCAGGATCACCTGAAGAGGCGTTGCAAGCCCACGACGGCAACAAACTTGCTGGGGCGGCGGCACCGGGTGAATATTCCGGGGCAATGCCGTCTGCACCTTTGGGTAAACAGGCGGCGTTAAAGCAATTTTCCGTCGATCTGACCGAAGCCGCCCGCACTGGCAAGTTAGACCCGATAGTAGGCCGGGACGAAGAAATCCGGCAAGTCGTCGATATCCTGATGCGCCGTCGGCAGAACAACCCTATCCTGGTCGGTGAGGCAGGGGTTGGCAAAACGGCGATAGCGGAAGGGTTTGCCTTGCGGATCGCTGCAGGTGAAGTGCCGCCGCCGCTTGCCGAGGTGAGCATCCGCACCTTGGACTTAGGCCTATTGCAAGCTGGAGCCAGCATGAAGGGTGAGTTTGAAAATCGGCTAAAACAAGTAATCGAAGAAGTCCAAGCCTCTGAAAAGCCAATCATACTATTTATTGATGAAGCCCATACCTTGATCGGGGCAGGAGGGGCGGCGGGTACAGGCGATGCCGCCAATCTGCTCAAACCCGCCTTGGCGCGTGGTACATTAAGGACTATTGCGGCGACAACGTGGGCCGAATACAAAAAACATTTCGAGAAAGATCCCGCTTTAACGCGGCGTTTCCAGGTGGTCAAAGTTGATGAGCCCACTGAGGAAAAAGCACTGTTGATGATGCGCGGCGTTGCGTCCGTGATGGAAAAACATCATCAAATCTTATTATTGGATGAAGCATTGGAGGGTTCGGTCAAACTGTCCCATCGTTATATCCCTGACCGGCAATTGCCGGACAAATCGGTCAGCGTATTGGATACCGCCTGCGCCCGAGTGGCTATCAGCCAAAATGCAGTTCCTGCAGAAGTCGATGATTGCCGCCGAAGAATCGAGGCGCTTAATGTCGAATCAGGCATTATCGATAGAGAAACTGCCGTTGGTATTGTTACAGCAGAACGCAAAAATAATGTCCAAACAAAATTGGCAGAGGAGCAACAACGCTTAATCGAACTGGAACAACGCTGGCAGAACGAAAAAACGTTGGTGGAGAAAATCCTTGATTTAAGGGCGAAGCTACGGGGTGTCGTCAATAAAGTAGAAGGCACTCAAAGTACATTGGAACAAGTCGCAGATAGCATTAGTGCAGACCAAGTCGTGCATAATGCTGAAACTATCGAAACCGAAACCCTAGATGAAAGCAAACGCAATGAATTTCTTAGCCAGCTAAAAGAATTGCAAAATCAACTCATTCAAATCCAGGGAGAACGGCCTTTAATTTTTCCGACTGTCGATAGTCAGGCTATTGCCTCGGTCATCGCCGATTGGACGGGCATTCCGGTCGGGCGTATGGTCAAGAACGAAATTGAAGCCATACTCAAATTGGGTGAAACCTTAAACCAAAGGGTGATAGGCCAACGTCATGCCCTGGATATGATTGCTCGGCGTGTGCAAACTTCACGCGCAAGTTTGGACAATCCTGGCAAACCCATTGGCGTTTTTATGCTGTGCGGGCCTTCCGGCGTCGGCAAAACCGAAACTGGCCTCGCTCTGGCCGAGGCGCTTTATGGTGGTGAAGAAAATATCATCACCATCAATATGAGCGAATATCAAGAAGCCCATGCCGTATCCACGCTTAAAGGTTCGCCGCCCGGATATGTCGGTTATGGTGAAGGCGGTATCCTGACTGAAGCGGTGCGCCGCAGGCCTTATAGCGTCATTTTGCTGGATGAAGTCGAAAAAGCACATCCCGATGTCCATGAAATATTCTTCCAGGTATTTGATAAGGGCTGGATGGAAGATGCAGAAGGCCGTTATATCGACTTCAAAAATACGATTATCCTCCTGACTTCCAACGCAGGTACGGATTTAATCATGAACCTGTGCAAAGACCCTGAATTGATGCCTGATCCCGAAGGGATAGCCAAGGCTTTGCGTGAGCCTTTGTTGAAAATATTTCCAGCCGCGTTACTGGGACGACTGGTGACAATACCTTATTACCCCTTAAGCGACGAGATGCTTAAAGCGATTATCAAGCTGCAACTGGGCCGTATCGAAAAAAGAATCAAGGCAAATCACGGCATACCGTTTACTTATAATGAAGAAGTCACCCGGTTAATTGTCGACCGCTGTTCCGAACTTGAAAGTGGAGCCAGGGTCGTGGACGCGATCCTGACTAACACTTTATTACCGACAATTAGTCAGGAGTTTTTGACAAAAATGATGTCAGGAGAATCTATATCCAATATAAGCATTTCGGTAAAAGAAGGAGAATTTAACTATCAATTTGAATAAACTAAAGGGAATCTCTAAAAACAGGTGATTTAATCAGAACCGTAGTGGCTGAATTGCGGAAAAATTAAGCCCTATCTAAAACGACTTGATCAGGCTAACTTTATGGCGGTAACACAGAAAAACCGTGAAATAGAAATCGTCACCCCGCTCGGGGCAGATGTGCTATTAGTTCGCGATATGACCATGACTGAAGAATTAGGGCGCCTGTTTGTCATCGATTTAGAACTGCTTAGTACCGAAAACATCAAATTCGAAGACCTGTTAGGCCAAAATGTCACGATCCGGCTCAATCTGGCTGGCGACAAAAAGCGTTACTTTAACGGCTACGTCAGCAGCATTTCTCAAGCCGTCGATGAGGGTCATTATGCCCGGTACTTTGCGACCGTTCATCCGTGGCTGTGGTTTTTGACGCGCACTTCCGATTGCCGGATTTTTCAAAACAAAACCGTCCCGGAAATTATCCTAGAAGTATTCAAAGACTTCGATTACGGAATGTTTGAAGACAACACTAGGGCTACTTACCGGAAATGGGATTATTGCGTCCAATACCGCGAGACGGACTTTAATTTTATCAGCCGCATGATGGAACAGGAAGGGATGTATTACTACCATAAGCATGAAGATGGAAAGCATACACTTCTATTGGTAGATGATCCACACATCCATGAAAGCATCCCTGATTACGAAGAGATACATTATTACCCTCCCGATAAGACCGCGCTACGCGATGAGGAGTGTATAAGCGGCTGGCACCTTAAAAAGCAACTTCAACCGTGTACGTATGCGCTGAATGAATACGATTTTGTCAAACCAGGCGCGGATTTGAAGGTTAATTCTAAAGTTTCTAAGGAACACAATGAAGCCGTACACGAGATATACGATTACCCAGGCGCTTACGTAGAAGGCGGGGATGGCCGCACTTATGCGCGTACCCGCATTCAGGAACTGCATGCCCAATACGAGCAAGCGCAGGGACAGAGTATCGCCAGGGGGCTCATAACCGGTGGACTGTTCACCCTTGCTGGCTATCCACGGGACGATCAAAACCGGGAATATTTGGTGGTTTCCGTAAACCATAGCATCCGTTGCGATAGCTTTGAAGCAGGTGACGACAGCGGAACAACCTATTCCAACCATTTTACCGCCATCGAAAGCAAAACGCCGTTTCGGGCGGCTCGTATCACGCCCAAGCCCATCGTCCAAGGCCCGCAAACCGCCGTTGTTGTCGGCCCCAAAGGGGAAGAGATTTATACCGACGAACACGGGCGGGTAAAGCTCCAGTTTTTCTGGGACCGTTACGGCAAAAAGAATGAAAATTCGTCCTGTTGGGTTAGGGTATCGCAACTTTGGGCGGGAAAAACTTGGGGCGGTATCCACATCCCGCGCATGGGCCAGGAAGTGATTGTCGAGTTCCTGGAAGGCGATCCCGATCGGCCCATCGTTACCGGACGGGTGTACAATGGCGACCAGACTCCGCCTTATGCCCTGCCAGCCAACAAAACCCAAAGCGGCATCAAAAGCCGCAGTTCCCTAGGCGGTAGCGGCGCCAATTTCAATGAAATCCGCATGGAAGACAAAAAAGGCTCGGAGCAGGTTTATATCCATGCGGAAAAAAACCAGGACAATATCGTCGAAAATGACGAGACCACAAAAGTCGGGCATGACCGCACCGAAGATGTCGGGCACGACGAAAAGATTACCATCGTCAATAATCGCACCGAAAAAGTGGGTGTTAATGAAACCATTACCATCGGTAACAACCGCACTGAAAATGTAGGCGTTAACGAAAGCATCACCATCGGATCGAACAGGACTAAATCAGTTGGCGCGAGTGAAACCGCAACCGTTGCCCTACAACGAACACACCTTGTTGGCATAAACGAAACCATCGGTGTCGGCGCCGCTCAGGAAATCGGCATCGGCGCGTTCCAGGCCGTTGCCATCGGCGCATATCAAACCGTCAATGTCGGTGCGTATCAAAGCATCAATGTCGGAGCAAACCAGAGTACGGATGTTGGCGCGAATCAGTCCACCAATGTCGGTGCGAATCAATCGCTGACAGTAGGGGGAAATCAAAGCGAAGCTGTTTCTGGCAATGCTTCAAAGACAGTTACGGGCAATGATTCGTTGGGTGTCGATGGCAACCGTAGCGCGGATGTCAAGGGTGATGA
>NZ_JBKKBJ010000004.1:0-11797 GCF_046714055.1 Methyloglobulus sp.
TCTTTTTGACTTGCTGCCATAATGCTTTTGAATCATAGTCATCCCGGTTCAAAAATCGAGTCACTTGGTCATGGCTTAACGCACCGTCCAGCAAGCTGGACAACCCGGTCGCCGTCGTTTGACCAAATGAACTCAATAAGTAATCGCTATATATTTCTAACAGTTCTGTATTCATCCTTATAGTTTACTTCAACTATGGGTGCGTAACATCAGTAAGTAAATACTCTCGAATTTTTTATACGGACGACTGGGATGCTTTTGCCAAGGTCTTGCCCAAAGCGCGGCACGTCATCGGCAAAGCATACGGTGGCAATTGGGCGTGACAACAGCAACACCCGACATCACCTTGGCCGGATGACACGACGCACCAAAGCGGTCGCCCATTGTGAAGACCTGTTCAATGCAACCATCAAGCTTTGGTTTTACCTAACGCAACCCCATGTATTCCCGGCTTATCAAGAAAAAACATTATCTATCTTTAGGTAAATACTCTCAAAATTTTCATTAAAAATAATACTTGTGCTGTTCTTTATGTTTCATGTATTGTTTCAATGAAACTTTACTATGATTCCCTGAGACGCTTATGAAACAAACAAGGCCATCGACAACCTTCATCATGCAACATTCCGAATGGTTGGCACAATTCGATGGCGGGGAACTGTTGTCAAAAATGCTCGGCCTTTGTGAGTCGGCAGGCATCTATATTGTCGATAAAAATCAACAGGTGCTTTATTGGAGCTTGGGTATGGAAAAATAAACCGGTATGCGACAAGGGGATGTGGTTGGTAAAACGTGTATAAACGAATGCGCCATTGTTGGAGTCGAAAGCAAAAATGAACAACTTATAAAACTACCTCAAGCCAATGGCGGCAAAATCGGGCTAATAAAAACTGTACAGATTTTATTGGACAGGTCTGGGATGTTTGCTGGTGGCATAGGCTTGCTCACTATGCCACCTGAACCAGCGGCCAATGTTTTTCTACCCAAAGTGCCGGGCACATCGAAACAAAATTTCCACGGCATCTTAAGCCGTTCACCGGCCATGCAGGATGTTTTTCAGATCATCCAAAATGCCGCAGAAACAGAAGCCACCGTGTTGGTCAGGGGAGAAAGTGGTTCCGGTAAGGAGTTGGTTGCCAATGCTATCCACACATTGAGCATACGCCGCAACGCCCCTTTCCTGGCGGTCAATTGTGCGGCCTTGTCCAGCAATCTTTTAGAAAGCGAATTATTCGGTCATGTGCGTGGGGCTTTCACGGGGGCAGTAAAAGATCACAACGGATTATTCCAACGTGCCAACGGTGGAACGCTATTCCTGGATTAAGTTGCAGAACTACCCTTGGAATTACAGGCTAAATTGCTCAGGGTGTTACAAGAAAGGAACTATATCCCGGTCGGTGGTCACCGCAGTATTGATGTGGATGTTAGGATTGTGGCGGCAACCCACCGTTCATTAATGGAGGAAGTGATAAACGGGCAGTTTCGTGAAGATTTGATGTATCGGCGGGTCGTTCCCATTTTTCTGCCGCCACTCAGGGAGCGCAGGGAAGATATTAGCCTGCTGATTTGGCATTTCATTAGCCGACACAATGATGGACGTGTCAGGATTATAGAAAAGATAGACCCTGATGCCATGCGTGTGTTGCTTGATTACCGGTGGCCCGGAAATATCAGGGAACTTCATAATGTCGTGGAATATGCCTTTGCTGTGGGTAGGGGAAATACCTTACGGCACCCTGAATTACCGCCCGAATTCAGGGTGCCTCGTGTCGTTGATGTGCCAAAACAAGCGCACAAACATAATCTGCCGCTCTCTCCAGAAGATGAAATTTCAGCTATCCGTCAGGCCCTAGAGCAAAACCGTGGCCGGGCAGGTACGGCTGCCAGTTCGCTGGGTATGAGTAGGGCCACTTTTTGGCGGAGGCGAAAATTCTACGGGCTTTGACCTTGTTTTACTTTGCTATCGTTAGTCAAGGTATGAAGGTTATTGATTGTCGTTTAACTCACTGTTATGCATAGAATAAGTAAAATAAACAATCAATCCAATCACCAGCCAAACCACAAAGCGTAGCCAGGTGAGGGCGGGTAAAAAAAGCATAAGACTCCCACAAGACAACATGCCCAACACCGGAAATAACGGGCTAAAAGGTGAGCGGAAAGGCCTGGGTAGTTCCGGTTGGGTGACTCGCAGGATGATGACCCCTAGGCAGACGAAGACAAAAGCGGCTAATGTCCCGATGTTGACCAGCTCGGCGAGGTCACCCAATGGCATTAAACCAGCAATTAGCGACATGATGATGCCGCATAGCACAATTATACGGATAGGGGTTTGGGTGGTCGGGTTTACTTTGCTGAAAAACGCTGACAACAAGCCGTCTCTGGACATGGCGTAGATAATCCGCGTTAAGCCGTAATAAAGCACCAGCATAACCGTCGTCAAACCTGCGATAACACCTGTTGAAATCAAGGCAGATGCCCAGCTAAAACCGATCAGGCTAAGGGCATGGGCAACGGGTGACGAGACGTTTAGTTGGGAATAATGCACAACGCCCGTCAGCAAGCCTGCAACCAGAATATAAACAAGCGTACAAAACACCAAGGAAGTGATAATGCCAAACGGCAAATCCCGTTGGGGATTTTTTGCCTCCTCAGCCGCCGTTGACACGGCATCAAAGCCGACATAAGCAAAAAATACCAGCGAAGCCCCGGCCAATACGCCTGTGGTTTTGCCGTCTGGCAGTGTATTAAACCAGCCGAAGGGCATAAAAGGATGCCAGTTTTCTGGGTGTACATTAAACACAGCAACCCCGATGAAGATGCTGATGGTAATCAATTTAACGCATACCATTGCATTATTGGCCTTGGCGCTTTGCTTTACGCCGATAATGAGCAACACCATAAGTACCAAGATAATGAGGCTGGCGGGGAGGTTAATGATGCCGCCCAGTTTGGGGGCTTTGGTCAATGCTTCCGGCAAAGGGATGGCTATGGCCGTTAGGGCATTGTTAAAATACCCAGACCAGCCATTGGCGACGGCTGCGACCGATATGCCGTATTCCAGCAATAAATCCCAACCGATAATGAAGGCAAACAACTCGCCGAATGCGGCGTAACTATAGCCATAAGCGCTGCCGCAACCGCCGACTGCGGCAGATAGCTCCGCATAAGACAACGCGGCAAAGACACAGGCAAACCCCGCAATTACGAACGATAAAACGACGGCGGGTCCAGCTTGTGTGGCAGCAGCGAGACCTGTCAGCACGAAAATACCCGTGCCGATGATTGCGCCTACACCGAGAAAAGCAAGATCCCAGGCCGATAAGCAGCGTTTGAGACTGTGTTCAGACTCGTCATAGGGTTTGCCTTGTTTAGTGCGAAAAATTTGTAGTGCCATAGTCGTTTTTATTGCCTGTGCAAGATGTTGTTTGGACAAAGTGTCGGTTGCTAATTTTCTTGATTATAACCTTAGCTGTTACAGCGCTGCTAAAAAACCGTCAATTTTCGAGCCAGACTGGAAATCATTATCCTAAAAAAATCAGCTGAAGTATTCGTGATCAGATTTAAGCTAAGAAATATCTATGCCTTGTACAAATATAACTAATCACCCAATTGGTGAGGGCATTGTAGGGGCAATCCTTGTGGTTATCAGGGCAGGCACAAGGCCAGCCCCTACGGGTAACGCGTAACCATCAAAGCTAACTGATTTTTTAGGATTATTGGTATTTTAAGCAATTACGGAAAGCCCTCAGTTATTTGGCAATAATTCCAAGCAGGCCAAACTGAGCGCTTTCCTTTTTTGGTCGTGGTAGGAATAGATATGGACTTACGGACGAGCTAGCTTTAGAATTGCTCAGAGCGTGTTTTAAAAGCTACTGCGCGTCCCGATTACTGTATGGTGCGGTGCTCGAAATCCTCATGTACTCTCTGGTTTCTGCGCTCCGGGTTTCTTGTGCTCAGACCGTTCGTGACGCTTTTATAACACGCTCATAGGGCGGCGATAATCTAGGGTTTTTCCTGTCAGCGTAACTTAATCAGAACCGACGAAAAACCAGCTACAAAGAAGATAAGGCCGACTTCATGGGCGACACACTAGCTCGACTATAACATTAACCAACGAGGCTTCTACATAATGAACGCATTAAAAATTCTGGTCTACTTAACGGTATTAAGTTTTGCATCGGCAAGTTCTATTGCCTACGCAGAAAACAATGCAGAGGTAAAAGCCGCTATAGATCAAACGGTGGCTAAGTTAGAACAAGCCGTTGCAGCTTTAGAGAAAGGGGAAGACACTAAGGCCGTTGTTGATATGGTTATAGAAGCCAAGCAATTACAAAAATCGATTTCCACCTCCGATGCCAAGGTTTCGATAAAGAAATCGCAATCTAGCAATAAATTGGGACAGGCACGCACCAGCCTTAACGACGGTGATTTGAAAAAAGGCGGGGAATTAGTAAAAGAAGCGTTGGCAGGGTATAAGGAAGTCAAGGAAAAATATAACGCGACGCATTGATGTTATTAGGGTCTACCTGAGCCAGTCGAAGGACTGTGCAGGGATTCCTTACTTAACCCCATGTAGGTGCGCCCTGAGGAATTCTTCAACTTGTGCGGAGTGCAGGGGCTTGCTTAAGAAATGCCCCTGCGCTTCGTTACAGCGCTTTTCTTTCAGGAATGCCAATTGGCCATCAGTCTCAACACCTTCTGCGATAACGTTCAGGCCCATGCCTTCGGCCATGGCGATGACGGCGGCCACTATCGCTGCATCCGCTAAATCTTGTTCTATATCGTGGACAAAACGTTGGTCGATCTTCAAGCGGTCGATGGGGAAATTTCTGAGTCGGCTCAGGCTGGAGTAACCGGTACCAAAATCGTCTATCGCCAAGAGGACGCCGGTTTGTTTTAGGCTGTGCAGGATGCCAATTATGTTACCTTCATCAGAGATTAAGGCGCTCTCGGTCAGTTCCAGTTCCAACACCTGGGGTTCCAGGCCAGTTTCAGCCAATATCGTCGCGACCAGTGCAGTAAAGTCCCTGTGCAGAAATTGCATCGCGGAGACGTTGACGGCCATGCGGGTTAAGGGTATGCCCTGATCCCGCCAGGTTTTTGCCTGGAGGCACGCCTTACGTAGCACCCATTCACCAATACCTACGATCAAGCCCGTCTGTTCTGCCAATGAGATGAATTCAACCGGAGGAATCCGTCCGAGTTCCTGGCTATCCCATCGGAGCAAGGCCTCCACGCCGCAAACCTTGCCTGTTACGATGTCAAGCTGTGGCTGATAATACAGGTCAAGTTCATCGTGCTCGATGGCTTTGCGGAGGCTGTTTTCCAAGCTGAGATGGCGCAAGGCCGCCTTGGTCATATCGTTGGAATAATACCGGTACCCATTGCCGCCTCCGCGTTTGGTGTGATACATGGCGAAATCGGCGTTTTGCAGCAATTCCTCTGCGCTACTGCCATCATAGGGGAAAATAGCGATGCCGATACTGGCGGTCGTGTACAATTCGTGCTCGCCAAAAGTGTACGATTTGGCAAGGTTGATACGGATGCGTTCAGCGACGGTTGCGGCGTCTTCGTTACGAGCTATTGTTGATAAGAGCACAGTGAACTCATCGCCACCTAACCGCGCCAGCGAGTCGCCATCCGCGTTCATGTCAACGCGAATCAATGCATCACTGGCCCGCAGGCTCTTGCGCAAACGCTCACCGACAGCCTGGAGCATTTGATCACCCAGATGATGCCCCAAAGTGTCGTTAATGCGTTTGAAGCCATCGAGATCCAAAAACAGTACGCCCATCTTCAGTTTTTGCCGATGCGCGAAGGCGATCATATGTTGCAGGTGTTCCCGGAAAAACTGCCGGTTAGGTAGTTCGGTCAGGCTGTCGAAGTAAGCCATCCGGTGCAGGCGGCGTTCACTCTCCAGCAGGCGCTGGGTCGTGTGGCTGGCCTTGAGCATGTATCGGATCCGGTGACCCAACAGCGGGATATTGATCGGCTTAGTGATGAAATCGGTTGCGCCGACCTCATAAGCGTGGTTGATCGACTCCAGATCCCCCAGTCCGGTCATCATCAACACTGGGATGTGCTGTCCACCCGGCAGGTTCCTAAACTTTGTACAGGCTTCAAAACCATCCATACCTCCTGGCATCGTGACATCCAGCAAGACTGCATCTGCGCCGAACTCTGCGAATAACTTCAAACCTTCTTCACCACTGCTGGCTTCAGTCGTTTGCAGTCCTACTGACTGGAGCTCTGTTGCCACCAGCAATCGATTGAGCGGATCATCATCGATGATGAGGATGTTGTGCTGATCTAGCATGTCTAGGCTTTCTAAATTAAGTATTTAGGATTATACAATATAAGCGTTCAATGCTGCATGGGTATTGGTGAATTCCTGCTGGACTTCAGCGTGTAGGGCACTGGGCGTATGGTATTGAGATTGCCCGTGCCTCAAGCCTATTCCATGGCTCCAGCAGTGTGCTGGCATTGTTCAGTACAGAAGGTGATGATGTGTTCCAGTAATGAATTACTGCTATTGGGATCTAACTCGCGGATTGCTTCCAGGGCTAGTGCAGCGCCGTGTTGTATTGATGATTAGACTATCAATGATATCGTTAAATATCACCCTATTAGAAACACAGCACTATGACTAACGAAAATAGATGCCGTTCTAGTTGGTTTTCACTGCCTTGAAAAAATCAATAATATCCTTGTTTTTTCCAGGCCATTCGGGATGGGGGCCGATGCCTTCACAGTACCAGGTTTGTACGCCGTTTTTACAGCCATTGTAGGCCACGCAGCCTTCAACGCCGTTTACCGGGGTGGTATAAGGTAAGGGCTGGCCGGGTTTGAGGTCTTGGGCTTTCTGTTCGAGCTCTTGCTGATAGTAGCTCTCCCATCCCCACTTGCCTGATGTGGTTGCTTTACGATCGTTCGCACTGTAAGTTTTGGTCGTGCATTTATTGCATTTTGCCCACCATTCAATCGCTTCTTTGCCAAAATTTGGGAAGAGTTTGTCGCGGCTACTGTGCATAAGCATGACGGGAGTGGGCTTGACGCAGTTACGGTCTTCAAGATCTTCCCCTCTCATGCCGACGGCGCTGGGTGCGATCGCAGCCGGAATATGTTTGGTGCCGTTGAAAAAGGCGGTTCCCATTGCAATGGTGCCGCCGTCGGAGTGTCCGGTCAGGAATATCCGTTTTTTGTCAATGCACCATTTTTCCCCAATAAGCTTGGGGATTTCTGCGAGCTGGACAACAGCTTCCGGCGACAGGGCCCGGTGATCGGCATAAGCGACAATAAATCCTGCCGCTGTCGCCTCACTGGTCAAATACATCATTTCTTCCGTTTCGTCACGATCCCTCCCGGCGGGCGCGTAGACCATCAGTAAGGGATGGGCGATGGTCTCTTTATAGTTGGTCGGTGTCCTGACGGCAAAGTGAATTCCGTCATCTGTTTTTTCATCGTCACTGGAACCCGCTATACCGGGTTTTGACCCAGGTTTACAACCGGTCGCGGACAACTCATTTGTGTAGATCGCTTCGCTTAGGTTGATTCCTGCCTCGGCAGCTTCAGTGACACGGGCATCCACCGTATAGTAGGCCTTGCCAGCACCCGTAAAACCAGCCATAAACATTGCAATGGCTAACACGGAAGTCACTACAGTGTCCGGCTGTTTGCCGCGAAAACGCAACCATTCCGGCTTGAAGAGTCCAACAAACAACACAACAATAGATGAAACAATCAATAATCTGAAAAAATACAGGAGTAGCGTACTCATAGGCTTAACCTTATATAATGATGGTCGCTGTTGAACGGTAGCGTTTGCTTGTTGGGTGGCGCTTCCTGATCAATGCCAATGCCCATCGCAAAGCGGTTCATGCAATTCACGACCGCGCATATGCACACCGAGTCGAGAAAGGCCCGTTCGTCCCAACCCGCTTCAAATATAGGTTTAACATCTGCCTGTGTGATTTGTTCGGGTGTCAACGTCAGTTTTTTTACAAAGTGCAGGATAGGCTTTAGTTTTTCTTCAACATTCGCACTGTCAATATCTGATATTGATTGACTGTAGGATTCATCAATGCCCAACTCTTTAGATAATGACTTATGGGCGTTATAACAGGTTTCGGACTCATTCAGGGCTGTGATGTAGGTGATAATCAGTTCGCGCATCCCTTTGCTCAGGGGCGAAAAACTGCCCTTAATGTCTTCCAATAATTTAAACAACAGAATGCCGCGTCTAGGATATTTTGCAAATAATCCGATTATATTTGCCAAGTCGGGGCTTGAGGGCAGGTAAGACATTTTAGTTCCTGGGTTAATGAACGGGCTGTTCCTAATAGGGATTAAATCCTAAAAATCAAAGGTTTCGGCTTCAGCCATCAGGAACACAGGAGCGCCACCGCTGGAAATTTCAACGGCGTGTGCGGCCGTTTCCTGTCCGCCCGGTGAACTCAGGCATTCTTCCAAATCCCGCATGGATGGAAAATAAACTTCCGCAATACGATGATAAGGTGTCTGCCCGTTACCTGGAGATGAAGTGATCAAAGAGGCAACAAAGCGGGTTTTTCCGGCCAGTTTTTCTACCGCCATCGGGACATGTTCATTTGCATAGCGACGCTCAAAGATTGCAACATCGGTGGGTGTTGGGTACATAACAATTAATTTTGCTGTTTTCATGGCTTTTCCTTTTCATAGAGTTTGTTTATGGTGATGGCAATCATATTACCTATTTATAAGGCTTGTAAAATACTAACTTTCTATGAAAGAATAGGTTTTGTCTATATAAGTTCAAGGGGAGTTGTATGGGGATGCACCAAATCCGTTACTTTTTGGCCGTTTGCGATCATGGCAGTTTTACCCGCGCCGCCCAATTCAGCTATATTTCCCAGCCTTCTTTAACCCAGGCCATCAAAAAACTGGAAGATGAACTGGGCGGTGAGTTGTTCACCCGTGACCGTTCGGGTTGTTTGCTAACCTCGCTGGGCCGTCTGGTTGAGCCTAATTTCCGCAAGATATACAAAGAAGCTGTGACGACCAAGGCCGATGCGATTCGCTTTACCCAGTTGAATAATATTCCTTTGCGGATAGGCCTTATGGCAACCATAGGCGCACAGCGGTTAAGCCCGGTTTTTGCCCATTATCAGCAAGAATTCCCCAATATTGAATTTGAACTGATTATCGACAGCGAAACGGGCTTACTGAAACAACTGGGATTGGATTTGCTGGATTTGGTGATTAGCGCCCCCGCGCAATTGCTCGGGTCGCCGTATCAATCGACACTGCTCTACACGGAACGTTATGTAGTTGCATTCAGCAGCAAGCACCGTTTTAAGCAACTTGCCAAAATCGACCTGAAAGAAATCCAGTCAGAACCTTATCTGGATCGGCTAAACTGTGAATTAAGGGATAAACTACGGGCTATCTGTCAGGATCAGGAGGTCAACCTCTATGCCGCCTACCGCAGCAACAGCGAAGACTGGATCGTTAACTTGGTGCGTACTGGCATGGGAGTGGCGCTGATGCCGGAGTACTCCTTGCCTTTAAACGCTGACGATGTACACTGCCGTTACCTGTGTAACCCAGAGATTAGCCGCCAGATTTATGCGATTTATTATCCGCACAACCAAAAAAAGGCTGAAATTAAAACCTTGCTCACAAGTTTAAGTAACGTTTAATCATTGTGGCGTGTGTTTACGTCCTTGACACATGATAAGATGTAACTAATATTGAACGATAGAACCTGATGATTATCAAAGGTAATACAGATTTTTAACACCACATCTAAGATATGACTAGCATATACACCCATACTCGAAAAACTGGCTTAATGAACATCCTTGCACGATTGGTTTTTTCTATCGCACTGATTTTTATTGGCGGTAATGCTGCAGCGACCACCTATCAGTTGCCGGAAAGTGGCGGCGATACCGTCGTTGTGCAATTTCCAAATGGTGATGCCACGACCCGTATTGAACAGGATGAGACCCTGTTGGATGTCGCATTACGCTACACCTTAGGGCAAACAGAAATCATCAAGCTCAATCCCAAGATGGATCGGTGGCTAATTAAAAAAGGCCAGGTTGTGCGCCTGCCAAACCGCCGTATCCTGCCTGATACCCCTCATAACGGCATTACCCTGAATATTTCTGAATTTAGGATGTATTACTACCCGCCTGACCAGAAAGATGTAGTCATGTCTTTCGCGCACGGCATAGGCCGACAAGACTGGAAAACGCCCTTGGGCAAAACCACTGTCGTCCGCAAAGTCAAGGATCCTGCATGGCATCCACCTGAATCCATCAGGCGGGAACATGCTGCGAACGGTGATCCTTTGCCGGCAATTGTGCCCCCAGGTCCCCATAACCCGTTGGGTACGCGTGCACTGTATCTTAACCTACCTGGCGAGTACCGGATTCACGGCACTGATGTCGATAAAATTTATGGCATAGGCATGCAAATTACCCACGGCTGCGTACGTATGTACCCGGAAGATGTTGAGTCTTTGTACGACGTTGTGCCTGTAGGTGCGTCTGTCTATATAGTTAAGCAACCGATCAAGGTGGGTTGGCTGGACAATGAGCTTTATATTGAAGCGCACCCCGATTTGGAAGGCGAAGAAATGGGTCAGGAGCAGCGTTATGCAGTAGCTTTACAGCTAATCCAGAAGGTAACAGGGGAAGAAGCGCCGGAGTTCGACCAAAAAGCCTTGAATCAGGCGCTGAAGGATTTGGATGGCGAACCGGTTGCGATTTATGAGCGTATACACCTGATGGAACCACAAGAAGCGGCGCCTTCAGGTGAAGACATCCAAAATGTTAATCCCGCACCTGTGGGTAATGGTTCTTCCGGCGGCTATTACCGCGGAGACTCGTAGGGGCTGACCTTGTGCCTGCCCTATGCCTTGTCTATCCCATTGGGTTTGGGCAACCACAAGGGTTGCCCCTACAACGAAACCAACACCCCTGCCGCCGATACGGCAATCACAGACAGTACTCCGACCTTAATGCGGAATAATGCGATTAGCGCATAAACACCAACCAGTGCAGCAACACCATCAAAATCGCCGCCAAACCCCTTGGGCCAGAACACCTGCCGGGCGAAGAGTGCCGCAAGACTTAGAGCTTATCCGCCAATAACTTGATAAATTCTATATAGTAGTGAAAGAATTGCAACCAATCACTTTACTAAAGGTTGCCATTCGTTGAAAAGACCACAAAGCCGGACAGTTCCCGATGCTTTTTGGGTGCGCGTGGAGCGGCTGACACCAGGACGGCAAAGGGATTGTGACCAGGCTTATAAACGCAAGCCAGGCGGGGGCAGGACACCCCAAGGCCCACGGAAAGTGTTTGAAGGCATCCTGTACGTGTTGCGGACGGGCTGCCCATGGGAAGCGCTCCCCAAGGGCGGCGTTGGCGGCGCCAGCGCAGTCCACCAGTGTTTCCTGGACTGGCGGGCGGCGGGGCTGTTCGAGCGGCCATGGCGAGCCGGCCTGCTGGAATACCGCGAACTGGGGGGCTTGCCCGGGAATGGCAAGGCCTGGGCGGCGCGATGGCCAAGGCACCGACGGCGTTGGAGCCGGTGGGCAGGGACCCCACCGGCCGGGGAGAAAAGGCAGCAACAGGGGCCTGTTGGTTGACGGACGGGGCGTGCCCTTGTCGATGGTGCCCGGCGGCGCAAACACCCATGATGCCAAGCCGCTCGCCGCCACCCTGGACGGCATTGCCGTCGGGCGTCCCGGCGAAGGTTCGCCCCGGCAGGGGCCCTGCCCGGATGCCGGTCAGGTGGGCGGACCGGC
>NZ_JBKKBJ010000005.1:0-4769 GCF_046714055.1 Methyloglobulus sp.
CGGGTGGTGGAACGCAGTTTCGCTTGGCTTGGCAAGGGTCGGCGCTGATGGAAAAACTGTGAAAAACGCCTGAACTCAAGTCTGCATAGGGTGAACCTGGCTTTCTTAAGATTGTTGCTTAATAAATCTTGAACAGGTTCTGAGATTTATCAATAAAACTCTCAACGGGACATTTAATTTACTCCCAACAGCGTTTAGTGCCGAGCTATGCTACACCGATTAATCCCCCTCCTATGCGCTGTAGCACTGTAGAAGGCGGGTTAGGCGCGTCAAGCATTGGATTTAAATAGCCACAGAATTTCACACGCGCCATAACCCGCCTTCGAGAATTCAAATCGATAGGCTAAAATTCCCATAATGCCAAACTATACCCGTGCCTATATTCCCGGCGGCACCTATTTTTTACTGTCACAACTGGAGCGGCGACGGCGATTACTGGTTGAACATATCGAGCTTTTAAAAAACCCATTTCGCACCGTTAAACAACAGCAAGAGCGCAACGTGATCTAAGGACACATTTACCGGATTTCACTTCGTTCAGTCCGTGTTACGCTTGCAACCTAACTCGGCCAAATAATCACCGCAGTCCGTAAACGGTTTTTGCCGAAGCAGGACATCCGGTCGAAATCTTCGCGGGCGATGGGGATAAATTGGCAATCGAGTTCGCTTTGTCGGCGTTCGTCAGGGTCGGAGTCGTGCATGTAGAGGCAATCATCATCAAAGCCGCTCATCACGACCCAGTGCGGGGCTTTTTTCCGGTCCATCAGGAAAGTGCTGATTAATATCAGCGGTATGGCTCCGGCCTTGAATGCTTGGATCAGTTCGTCTTGGGTAATGTTGGCGTAATGTAGTCGGATGCCTTGTTCTGCTGCTTGCCGCTTGAATCCATTATCGACCAGATCAACAACCTGTTTTTTGTCTTCATTGCGTACGCCGTCTATAAACAGGGTTCCTGTTTGGTTAATCCAGACTTCTACGGCGAAATGACGGCGTTTTGCGGCCAGCGCCAAGCCTATCGGGTGGCAGCCGCCGTGCCCTGATGTCATAAAAATGGTCGTGGCTTCCCGCCAGATATTGATTTCTTCTTCCTGGGAGGGTTGATAAGTCCGGTTGAGCCCATGCATAGCCATCATCAGCGCGGCAGGGCCGCAGGTAAAGTGGGTGGTTTGCTTTAACCAGTGTACCGACCGGTGCTGTAAGGTGTCGCTGTAATGGCGGATACGTTTTTGGTAGCGCAACGCGTCTTTGTGGTCTTGGTAATAATCAAGGTAGATGCCGAATTTTTGGTAACCTAGCGATTCGTAAAGCTTGATTGCCGGGGTGTTATCGACACTGACCTCAAGCCTTAAATATAGCCTGCCATCATCATGCGCGGCTTGTTCACCAGCCAGGATAAGTTGTTTGGCTATGCCCGCGCCCCGATGTTGATGGGCAACGGCGAGCGAGTAGATTCGTGCTAGCCGCGTGCCTGGATGGTAAATAATAAGGATATAAGCGACGGCCACGTTAGCCATTTCTGCAACCAGCAAAGCCCGGTGTTCTGCCGTTATCCAGTGCCGGAAACTGCGTCGGCTTAGTCTGTCGGTGTCAAAGCTGGCATTTTCCAAGGTGACCAGTTCGTCAAGGTCGCTTAGTTGTGCATGGCGTATTGGGAGGTTTCCCCTGTCCATCAACTAAGCTCCATCACGCAGGCCATCAAACTGACAATCCCCGTAAGGCTTGCGCGATGACTTGTCTGGCGCGGAACAAGACCAAAGCTTTCCAGGCCTCATCATTGGGACAAAAATGTTGGTGCATCTGTTGGCTGTGTTCCAATCGGGCTGAGCCATTATCAGGTTGCGCCCAAAGTTGATGGTCTCGCAACAGCACTTCGAATAGCCGGTCAGTTGGGTAGGTGCCAAATTCCAGCGTGACATGACAACTCCGCCCGTTCATGATCGCGTGCCAGGCATAATCCATTAACCCTGTTTTAGGGACGGAACTGGAGGTGCCAAGCGCGGGTAAAGTCACCGAGTCGCCGTACCAGTCATGGGCAATTCGTGTGCCGGGGCTGGCAGGATGATGGTCGCAAATAATTTCCCCATAGCCGTAGGGGCCTAGTCCGCTGTGCAGGTCAATGATCGCCAAATCCCGCTCGTGCAACTTGTATTGCCGCATAAGGCCTTCGGTTACCAGCCTGCCATGTGTGGGCATTTTACCGCCGTAGAAAGGCCCTGTTGGGTCGAGGTATTGTCCGCCACTGATTGCCATTTCCAGTGCGTTCCGACCGTGTTGCTGTTCAAACTCGGCAAAAGTGGTTTTCCTTGTTTCCCTATCGCCTAAAAACAAAGCGCTTCTAAGTGACTCGTAAGCCGAATTTTCTGGTAAAGGTTTCGAGAAATCAACCGCATTACGGTTTAGGTCTACGCCGTCCTCATCACAGCGGCGCAACCAGGCGTAGCCCCAGGGTGTCAAGGCATGGACGACCAATACGGCGGTATCTGTGGGTACAAGGAGTTGTCCGCTTGCAATTAAACTGATATGGTCAAGCTCTACGGCAGTGCCGACAAAGCCTTCAACACCGTGCGTTCCAGCGAGCAACACCAAGACCTTGGCGGCATTTTCAGGGCCTAACCATACGGAATCAGTGACAAGCGGTTCTCCGCCCAGTGTCTTGCCGGGACAAGGATAAGCCTTGTGCTGGATTTGGGCAAACGCTGAGAGTTCTACCAGCAATAGCAAGCGCTCTCTTGCAGCGACATAACTGTCTGGGAAAACACCAGTATTTATCGGTGTATAGCTTAGATAAGAAGACATTTCAGTCACACAGGTTTAGCCCTTAAAAGGTTGTCCATCGGATTTCATGAAATATTGCCCCCTGAATTCGTATAATGTAAGTGCAGAAACTCTTTGTAAAAAAACAGGTCTAGCTTCAACATGATCCTCCAAGAACTTTCCGAGTATCCTGCCGTACTCAGACCAAGCAAAAAAAGGAATGATCAGTGCCTACTTCATCATAATTATTGTATCTATTAAAGACACATCTTTGTAACTTACAAAGCCTAACATTTCCTAACAACGCCACTATTCCCTAATTAAAGAGGACACAACACCAATGGCGCGAACCCTTTTGGTTATCGATTCACTATCCGACTGGAACCCTTATTATCCCAGCGATCAAGTCATCACGTTTGAGACTTATCTTGCCACGGAAAAGGAAGATTCTGAGCATCGAGTCCGTATTATCAATCTTTGCGGCAGTTATTCCTATTTATCCGATGGTTACTATTGTTCTTTACTGGCCGAAGCGCGGGGGCATCACGTTATACCTTCTGTTAAGGTTTTGAATGACATAGAGAAAAAAGCGTTATATCAGCTTCAACTCGAAGATTTGTCACAGACATTGGAACGGGTTTTTAAGGGCCGCAACACAAGCGATGAAATCAAGGTGCTGAGTTATTTTGGCACGACGGAAGAGCCTGCTTTTCAGGATCTGGGAAGATTGTTGTTCGAAAGGTTTTCCTGCCCCATCATGGAAGTGACGCTAGGTTATGGGCAACAATGGGAAATTACGGATTTAAGGGCGGTATCGCACCGCGATCTTGATGATGAAAATGAATCCCTGTTTGCAACGGCGCTGGATAAATTCAGCAAAAAAGTGTGGCGCAAAGGCCGAACTCCAAAGGTTGCCCGGTACGATCTTGCCGTCCTGGTCAATCCTGCGGAAGCTTTGCCGCCCAGTAATCGAGGCGCGTTGAAAAAATTTATCAGCATAGGCAGGGAACTGGGTATTGAAATTGAGTTAATCACTCAACAGCATTATGCAAGGCTGCCGGAGTTTGATGGTTTATTCATCCGTGAAACCACGGCAATTGACCACCATACCTACCGTTTTTCTAAAAAGGCAGAGGCTGAAGGTTTGGTTGTTATCGATGATCCGACATCCATACTCCGCTGTACCAATAAGGTCTATCTGGCCGATTTATTCCGGAACCATCGGGTGCCGTCCCCCAAAACCTGGATACTGCACAAAGGCAATCAGCAGCATCTGGATAAACTGGAAAGCGAGGCAGGATTTCCTGTGGTCATTAAAATTCCTGATGGGGCCTTTTCTAAAGGTATTGCCAAAGTCCAGAATCGGCAGGAGCTTGACTCAAAGGTCTCCGAATTATTCCAAAAATCCGCATTGCTGTTAGCCCAGGAATTTCTTTATACGGATTTCGACTGGCGTATTGGGGTGTTCAATAACAAGGCCTTATATGCTTGCCGTTACTATATGGTTAAAAATCATTGGCAAATTTACCGCCACGGTGAAAAGCGCACGGATAGTGGGCATTTTGAAACCATGCCGACTTTTGAAGCCCCCAAACTTGTGCTGGAAGCCGCCTTAAAAGCTAGCCAAACCATAGGCAATGGGCTTTATGGCGTGGATGTCAAGGAAAAGGACGGCAAAGGATATGTGATAGAAGTCAATGATAATCCGAATATAGACCGGGGTATTGAGGATAAATATTTAGGTGACGAGCTATACCGTCAGATTATGTCGGAATTTTTGCGGCGTATGGAGAATAGTAGTAAGGGGATTTGATTCTTACTGTAAGGGACGTACTATTCACCTACATTAAGAAGCCTTATTGGTCAATAAGGTACATTATTTATCATAATTAACTGATGTTACGCACCTATAGTTAAAGTAAACTATAAGGATGAATACAGAACTATTAGAAATATATAGCGATTACTTGTTGAGTTCCTTTGGTCAAACGACGGCGACGGGATTATCCAGCTTG
>NZ_JBKKBJ010000006.1:0-10576 GCF_046714055.1 Methyloglobulus sp.
GCACCTCCCAAGAACCCTAGGCCGGAATCGTCGGCTAAAAAGTCTCCCAAGGCTGTCCCCAATGTGTTTGAGAACAATATCGCCACCCAATAGAAAAGCTCCGCTTTGGTTGTTTGGATATTGCTAACGGAGAGTGTCTTTTCGCTGAAACGCCAAACAGCCAGAACTATCAACAAACAAGTACCCAAAATCAGCGATCCTTTCGCGTAGCCTAGCCCTAGGGTTCGATCCATAAAATCTGACATTGTTGTGCCAGCCGTACTCGTTGTAAGGATCACCGTCCAGTACAACACGGGGTTAAATTTGCTCGACATAAGTTGGACTACAACAGAAACCAAGAACAACCCGATCAAGATAGCTGAACTCAGGCCGTAGCCGACGTTCATTGTCATCGAAAGCAGATCCCCTGCCGTTTCACCCAGCGTGGTGGCGCAGATCTTAATGATCCAGAAAGTGAGCGTGACTTGCGCTACCTTATTCATCGTTGTCTGTTTTCGATGCTGCACCTAAATAATGCCATATCGCCCCCTCGAAGTGGGGCGATATGGCTGACAACTCAAACCAAATTTTTCCGCCGCGCAGCCAGCGGGTGATCGGAATAAGGCTCATGATCGTCCAATCCGACTATTGTGCATGTCCCACCGCTGTGGGTGTATTCATTGCTGAAATCATGGATAAACTCCATCACCGTATGGTCGATCAAATTGGCTTCGCTCAAATCAAAGGTTATCGTCTTTTTTTCCGGCAGATTTGCCAACAGGCTTTTTAAACTGATGAAGTTAGAGAACACCGCCGCACCACTGATAGCGACATGGTAAGTATCGGTTTCATCCTTTTCAACATGATAAGCTATCGTAAAGAGATTTTTTAATTTCACGCCACGGGCGATATGCATCAGGAGTTTTACCACAATTCCTATCAATACGCCGATCAACAAGTCAGTTGCCAAAATGCCAATGATAGTTACGATAAATAAAACAAAATTATCTAAACCAATATCCATCGTCTTCGCGAATTCTTTTGGGGATGCCAAACGGAAACCGGTGAATACCAGTAATGCAGCCAAGGAAGTGAGCGGGATTTCGTGGATTAAGTGCGGGAAAAATGCCACAAACACCAGTAAAAACGCACCGTGGATAAAATTGGCCCAGGCTGTCTTGGCACCGTTGTTGACATTGGCGGAACTACGGACGATTTCCGCAATCATCGGCAAGCCGCCTATCATGCCTGAAACCATATTGCCAATGCCCACAGCGGTCAGATCGCGGTTCAAGTTGGAATTGCGCTTGTAAGGATCGAGCTTATCGACTGCCGAAGCGCTCAATAAGCTTTCTAAACTACCGACCAACCAAATGGTTACGACCGCTTCCCAGAATTCCAAGTTGGCAACTTTGCCAAAATCAGGAAAGTAAAATCCTGACATAAAATGTTCCGGCACCGAGACCAGGAAAGAAGGCCCAATGGTAAATTCGTGGTGCGGTAAAAACTGGGCATCAGGCAAGAACATATATTTATGGACATGATCCAGGTCGAAATAACGCTCTAACGCCAACCCTAACAATACGACCAGCAAGGGGGCAGGGATCATCTTTACGGTATGGTTTTTTATCACTGACCATAGGATCAACAACAGCAGTCCGGCAATACCGATAAAGGCAATTTCAGGGTTCATCTCAACGATGGAGTGCGGGATTTCGGCGATAGTCCCCAGCAAGGATTTGGCCTCTGGCTTCACGCCCAACAGGGTATGAACCTGTTTTGCCATGATGATGATACCAATTGCCGCCAACATGCCGTGGACGACGGAATTTGGGAAAAAAGCACTGAGTTTTCCGGCCTTAAACACGCCCAAAAGCACTTGCAACACGCTGGCAAACACGATAGCTGCCAAGGTGTAACGGTAACCCGCCATAGCATCGCCCTGTCCCAGTGACTGTACCGCATCGACGATGACAACAATCAATCCGGCAGCAGGGCCGTTGATCGTGACAAAAGAGCCGTTAAGCCGAGAGACCACCAAGCCGCCGATAATGGCGGTAATGATGCCAGCCATAGGCGGAAAACCGGATGCCATTGCTATCCCTAAGCATAACGGCAAGGCGATAAGAAATACTAAAAAACCGGACAATAAATCGCTACGCCAGTTTTCGATAAGGCCGGGAATGCCTGTTTTCGGCAGAGCTAATTCAATGGTGTTGGGCATACGCTTCTCCTGAGAAAATTCACTTACTATGATGACGATGTATATAGAGCAATACGTGTGCCAACACATCAAGAACCGCGTTAACGCCTTATTTATCTGGAAAGACATCGTTCCGCTATCTTGTTGAGTTAGACTTCCAATCTACAAATGGTTGAAATCAACCAAAGTAATCGGTGCATTTGAACCAATTCATTTTTGATGTCGAGGAATCCTCTCTTAATGTAGAGCCAACTTTACGTTACGGTTTTCTTTATATACGGCTTCTACTGTCCGCAAATCAAAGCAAAGCACCTGAAAGTGCCTGTTCCTAAAACCAATCATTGTTATCGAAAACAAATGTGGCATGACTAATGCTTAATCAAACACAGATACCAGCCCTACTGGATAGTCACAGCGTATCTTTGTAAAGAATGTTGAAAATAGCAGTGTCCAAGATTGAACACCAAAGCAAGAGCTTGAAAACGATCAAGTAATAAATGAGATAAATGAAATGACTAAGAAAAAATGAAAGCTTTAGTGACGGCAGCGGCAGTTATGTCTTCTGTCAGCATGGTGACACCCGCTTTAGCCATGGATGATTTGCTGCAGGATGCCGGTAGCTGGATGCAAGTTGTCGGGGAGGATAGCCTAAAGTTCGTCGATCCGAAACTGGAAAAAGGCCGGATATGGGTGGAAGGGCAATCCCGCTTCGACGATAACTGGGATCATTGGTATCAAGGTATGGTACGAGCGGCTGTGGGTTATTCCATCAGCGACCGGGCGACCATTTGGGCTGGTTATACGTGGTTACCTACACAAAACCTTGGCAAGAGCTATGTCTCCCAACAAGATGTGTGGCCGGCATTCCGCTATGTGTTACCTACCGACATCGGAACTTTCAGCTTCAGGACGATGATCGAAAGCAATTTTATCAAGGGTGATGATGTCCGTTTTCGTCCGCGCCAGATGGTTCGCTTCATGCATCCTTTTGAGTTCGAGCCCCGCCTTAATTTTATTGCCTGGGATGAGTTTTTCATACGCGCCAATACGACCCCATTCGGGGGCAAATCGGGCTTCGACCAAAACCGCGCATTCGCAGGTCTAGGCTGGACGTTCAACAAAAATTTTCGATTTGAAGCAGGATATCTTAATCAGTACCTGGATGATGCCACACATACCAATAACACTATGCACCATTTGATAATGGGTTCGCTGTTTATCAACTTTTAGTGAAGTAGGTTGGATTACGACTGCATGGACAGATATTTGCTCCTGCAATATCTGCATTCACCACATCCCTGTGTTGGCAACGCATGGACGACAAACTGCTCCTGCGTTTGCTGCATTCAGTACATCCTGTACTTCAGCGGTTGCCGAGACGCGCAAATTGTAGGACGATGAAACTTGTATGAAGCTTGGGCGCATCGTAACCCAACAGGCGTTTTAGCGGTCTATGTTGGGTTACGGCGCACGGACAATCCAGCGGCACTTTGAGGCATTCGATATGTGCGCTTAACCCAACCTACTATACTTGAACCTAAAACCTAATAAATAGTTAAACAACATGTTGCTTGGTTGTCGTCATTATGCATAAGATACTTTACCGCCCGATTGTTGTTATCAGCTTGGTATTAGGCATGTTAGTCATGGTGGAGCTACTTGCTTTGGGTAGCATTACCTGGCGAAACCTGGGCCGGATCGATAAAATCAAGCAGGACATTATTCAAGGCCATGAACTTGAACAATTGGTTTTCGACTTTCTCAACGCCCCCATACTAGCTCCCGACGCAATGACTAACCCAGCCCCGGAAAATGCCGATCTGCACAAAAAAATCACCCATTTTTTTGCTAACCGTCAATCCAGCGAAAATGGCACGGGCGCATTATTGGATAAAATCAAACCGTTGCTCCTGAATATCGAACAGGGAAAACGCCAGGACATAGCGCAGGTTTTATTGGTTTCACAAAACATCCTTAATCTTCAGCGTTCAAATGAAGAAAAATTGTTGGCCCAGGTTTATCAAGACAGTAGGCTGGAACTTAATTTTGCCGTGTTCATCCCAGTTGCCGTGCTATTGCCGGCTTTTTTACTGGGCATCGTGTTTTTCAGGCGGCAAATCCTGTCCCCGCTCAATGCACTGGAACAGTTATTAAAGCGTCTGACTGACGGGGAAATGCAGCCCATAGCCGAAAACCGTAACGATCCCTTGATGCAACCGTTGTTCGGCAGCTATAACCGCCTTATCAAGCGCTTAGCGGAACTGGAAGAAGAACACACATCGTATACACAAACCTTGGAACGGGAAATACGCCATGCCACCCACGCCTTACTCGAACAAAGCTACACGCTGGCACGTTCTGAACGTCTGGCAGCGGTAGGTGAACTAGCCGCCAGCGCTGCACATGAACTGCGTAACCCGCTTGCGGGAATCCAGGCCGCTTTGGAAAACATGTGCGGTGAATGTGAAGACCAGGAAACTGCACAGCGGTTACAGTTAGTGAGTGTTGAAACTAAACGCTTGACCCACAGGCTTAACGACTTGCTGGCTTATTCCAAACAGCAGCCGGAAACGGCTAAGGTCGTTGATATTTCCAAACTCGTGGACGAGCTTTTGACTTTATTGAAATATCAAGTGAATGAAAATATAAAATTGATCTACTCAATTCCACCCAATCTCCTATCCATGCTACCGGAAACAGAATTCCGTCAGGCATTGCTCAATCTGCTGTTGAATTCTGTGCAAGAACTCGGAAAACAGGGCGGAACCATCAACTTGCACATCAACAATCAGGATGACCACTTGAAAGTTGAGGTCTGCGACAGCGGGCAGGGTTTCCCGGAGGCCCTGCTGGAGCAAGGTGTACAGCCCTTTGCGAGTTACCGCGAACATGGCACTGGGCTGGGCCTATCCATGGTGCTGAGGTTTGCCCGTTCACTAGGCGGACAGTTAAGCCTAAAAAATGACAGCCTAGGCCACGCTTGTGCAACGCTTACTTTACCGATGGGTGTATGAAAGATTCTTTATTGATTGTCGAAGACGAAGCATTGCTGGGCAATGAGTTGGCGCGTTTTTTCCGAAAACAGCACTGGGATGTCAGTGTGGCTATCGACATAGAAAGTGCCCGTCGGATACTCAGCGAACAGGGCATAGAACCTATCGTTATTTTATCCGATATGAACTTGCCGGATGGCAATGCATTGGATTTTTTGGAACAGACAAGCAACAGTTTGCCGAACTGCGAGTGGATATTTTTGACCGGCTATGGCAGCGTCACCGATTCAGTGCGTGCTTTGCGCCTCGGCGCTTATGATTTCATCGAAAAACCGTGTGAACTGGACAGGCTGAACATACTGGTGGAAGGCGCGGCCCGCAGCGCCAGGGCGCAACGGCGCTTACAGCAAGAAACCAACCAACATTTCAACCGCTACACGACAGAAGCGCTAGTCGGGCGCAGCCAGAAAACCAAACTCCTGCGGGACATGCTAAAACAACTGGCTAATGTCCCTTTCTCAAGCCTGGTCATTAGCGGTGAAACAGGTACCGGCAAGGGTTTGGCGGCGCGCATCTTACATTACTCAGGAAGCCGTGCCAACAAGCCCTTGGTGGAACTCAACTGTGCTGCCATACCCAAGGATTTGCTGGAATCCGAGTTGTTTGGTTATGAAGCAGGTGCTTTTACAGGCGCAAAAAAGCGACATCGCGGCTTATTGGAGCAAGCGGATACCGGAACGATTTTCCTGGATGAAATCGGTGAACTGGACTTGGACTTGCAAGGCAAGCTGCTCAAGGCAGTAGAAGAATTGCGGTTCAGGCGTTTGGGCAGCGAAAACACCGTTGAAGTCGATGTTCAAATTGTTGCTGCCACTAACCGCGATTTACTGCAAAAAATCAAAAGCGGTGAATTTCGTCAAGATCTTTATCACCGTCTCAGTGTTATCAATATACACATTCCACCCCTGCGGGAACGTCCTGAAGATTTGCGCGATTTAGTGCCGCAATTTGTCGCTGACTGTAATGTTAAATCGGGTAAAAATATAAAAATCATTCCCGACAGTGTATGGGGGCAACTGGAAGCTTACAATTGGCCGGGTAATATCCGCGAATTGCATAACGTGATTGAACGTTGTGTGTTGTTTGCGGATAACGAGATTTTTCCGGCGCAGTGGTTGCAATTCCCGAATAAAAGTGAAGATATGTCAGTCGCAGAGAATGACGGCATGTATATTCCACTGGACGGGAGCTTGTCACTACAGGACATGGAAAAATATATACTCCAGGAGGCACTGAATCGGGCAAACAACAATGTCACTGCCGCAGCCCGACTGCTACGCGCAACGCGGGAAACCATGCGCTATAGGGTGCAAAAGTACCATCTCAAGTATGACCAGGATTGATAGTGGTTTGCTGAGAATTAGGGGATGCATCTCCCGCCTGTGCCGTTATGCACTTTCGTCCTTGAACCGGAAGTTCAAGTGGGGACAGGGCCGGTAAATCAGGCTTCTCGTCTAAACGGGCATGCACACCATTAGCGGTATTTGCCCCCTGGGTAATAACAGGTTCAGGAAACACCCAGCACACTATCGAACACTACAGGAGATACATGCCTATAGTTTAACCTGTTTAGCGCTTTTCCAAAACGTTTTCAATTTTGGCCATCATATTGGCCAAGCATTCTTTCCAGCCCTGACTTAAAACTGGGGTTTGATTTTTCAGGGTTTGCAATTCATGGCTCAAATTAAGCGCCGCCATCACGGCAATCCGCTCAGCCCCGCTAACTTTGCCGGAATCGCGCATTTTCCGCATTTGGGCATCAAGCTCGCTTGAGGAACGGATAAGGTTTTCCTGTTCCTGCGGTTCACAGGCAATTTTATATTCCTTGCCCATAATAGTGACTGAGACCGAGATAGATTTATTGCTCATGAGCCATGCCCCATTGTTTTTAGCCGCGAAATCATGGCTTCAACCCGATTCCTGGCCAGTGTGGTTTTTTCAAGAAGATGGGCCTTTTCCCGAACCAAAGCGTGCTGCTTGCTTTTCAGGGCATCATTTTCGGTTTTGACTGACAGATACAACTCGATGAGTTGATCCAGCTTTTTTTCAAGATCCTTTATCTCTAAGGATTGATAAGGTTCTTTCTCGGTCATGGCATCATTAAATTCAAGGTGTGCCGTCAACGGCAGATAGGGATAGGCTATAAGGTGCCACTGCTGAAGATGGCAAAACTGTCTGTTAACTCAATGCAATAATCACGTATCAACTTAATGGTAAACAAATTTGCGGTAAATGGTAGCATAAGCTCACCTTATTTTAGTACAGTTTAATCATTTGTACGCTATGCTGTATCAAGACATCAACACGATAATTGCAAAAAATGATGCCAGCCTTCCCGTAGCGGAATCTCATGGCATGGCGGCGGGGATGCTATGTGTCAACGTCCGCACCAAACCTGAGTTTTGGCTACGGGAATTGTTACAAGATGCCGGTGAGCCCAATGTTGAAGATAGGACTATCCTGGAAAACCTGATTGAAGAAACCAGACGCTTGTTGAATAGCGATGAGTTTACTTTTGAATTGCTGCTCCCTGATGAGGACGCGCCCCTTAGCGAACAGGTTGACGCTTTACGGGAATGGGGCCAGGGTTTTTTGTTTGGTCTAGGCTCTACTTCTTCATCATCAGGCTCAGCATCAAACTGGCCGGAAGATATACGTGAGGTCGTGAAAGATATTGCCGAATTCACTAGGCTCGAAAGAGACGCTGAGGGTGAAGAAGCGGAGAATGATTTTATGGAACTTACTGAATACCTGAGAGCGGCTGTCATCTTTCTGCGTACAGGATTAAACGCAGGTTATGACGGTCTAATCCATTAAGCGACAAATTCAACATGAAACAAAGTGAATTCAAAAAGCGGCGCAAGCAATTGATGCAGCGTATCGGTAAAGGAAACATTGCATTGCTGGGCAGTTCGTCCACGAAAATCCGCAACCGGGATGTGCATTACCCTTTCCGTCAAGACAGCGACTTTTATTACCTGACCGGATTTTGTGAGCCGGATGCGTTAGCGGTCTTTATCCCTGGACGCGAACAGGGTGAATATATCTTGTTTTGTCGTGAATTTGATGAAACCAAAGCCTTATGGGAAGGTGCCCATGCAGGGTTAGAAGGCGCTACCGGTCATTACCAGGCCGACGATGCTTTTCCTATCGATGACATGGATGAAATTTTGTCCGGCATGTTGGAAAACAAGAATAAAGTTTTTTATCCAATGGGCCGCGATCCTGACCTTGACCACCGTCTGCTGGATTGGATCAATCACATCAGGGGACAGTCCAGAACTGGGGTTATTGCGCCTGGAGAACTGGTTTCACTGGAGCACATCCTCCATGAAATGCGCCTGTTTAAAAGCCCGGAAGAAATCAAGCTAATGCGCCGTGCCTCTGAGGTTTCAGCCAAAGGCCACGTAAAGGTTATGCAAACCTGTAAAGCCGGGATGTACGAGTACCAAATTGAAGCTGAGCTGGTGCATCATTTCATGCAAGAAGGGCTGCGGGCAGTTGCCTACCCTTCTATTGTCGCTGGCGGCAAAAATGCCTGTGTGCTGCATTACACAGAAAATGCGGCCAAACTGAAAAATGGTGATTTGCTCCTGATCGACGCAGGTGCCGAGTGCGATCATTATGCCGCCGACATTACCCGTACTTTCCCCGTGTCCGGACGTTTCAGCGAACCGCAAAAGCAGCTATACCAGTTGGTTTTGGATGCCCAGACAGCCGCGATTGAGCAAATCAAACCAGGTACACCTTGGCATAATGCCCATGATGTGTCGGTAGAAGTATTGACCAAGGGATTGGTCGCCCTAGGTCTGCTGGAAGGCAAGGTAAAAACGCTCATCAAGAAAGAAAAATTCAAGCAGTTCTATATGCACCGAACCGGCCACTGGCTGGGGATGGATGTGCATGATGTCGGCGACTATAAGGTAGACCAAAAATGGCGTTTGTTGGAGCCGGGAATGGTACTGACTGTCGAACCCGGCCTGTACATCCCCGCCGATTGCAAAACCGTAGACGAAAAGTGGCGCGGCATTGGAATACGTATAGAAGATGACCTGTTGGTAACCGGGCAAGGCCACGAAGTCCTGACACGTGGCGTACCCAAAACCATCCCTGAAATCGAAGCCTTGATGCAGGGCGGATAATGCAACTCGACGGGCAAAACTTTGACATCATTATTGTTGGCGGAGGACTGGCAGGTAACTGCTTGGGGCTTACGTTGAACGATAGTGGGCTGGAGGTTGCCATCATTGAAGCCAACACTAGGGAACAACTGCTGAACTCTGCTATGGCCGACCGGGCGCTGGCGTTGGCTGCCGGGACGATTGGAACGCTGGAAGCACTGGGTATTTGGCAAGGTATTCAGGCGAAAGCAACTGCAATTACGGATATTCATGTTTCAGACCGAGGGCATTTCGGCAAAGTCCGTTTGTCCGCACGAAAACAGCAGGTTGATGCCTTGGGTTATGTGATAACTGCACGGGACATTGAAACACATGTGGCGGAACTGGTCGATAAAACCGGGATAACCCAGGTTTGTCCGGCGCGTCTGGTTGGCCTCATGTCGGACGATAACACAGTCAATGTCAGTTTAAAACACAAGGACGATTTACTGTGCTTATCGGCGAAATTACTGGTCGGCGCTGACGGTGGCAACTCATCCGTGCGAAAATTGCTGGATATTCCTCAGCAGATCACCGAGTACGGACAGACCGCCCTAGTCACCACGGTTAAAACCGCTCTTCCTCACCATAATACGGCATACGAGCGTTTCACCGAATCGGGGCCCTTGGCGTTCCTGCCTATAGCAAAAAACCACTGTTCAGTAGTCTGGACACGCAGTAAAGAAGACGCTGACACGCTAATGTCAGGCAGTGAAAAAGACTTTCTGGAACACCTCCAGCAGTGCTTCGGTTACAGGCTCGGGCAACTTACCCTAACAGCGCCAAAGCGGGCATTTCCTGTATCACTCGTCCGCGCCCATCGTATGCAATCAGGTCGGGCGGTCATTATCGGCAATGCCGTCCATCAGCTACATCCAGTAGCGGGACAAGGATTTAACCTAGGCCTGCGTGATGTCGTCCAATTGGCGGATATGGTGCTCAAACAACAGGAACAAGGCGATGATATTGGCTCAGCAAAATTCCTGAATAACTATGTTCTCGCACGGGGGAAAGACCATCATCAGACCATTACCTTCACTGACACACTGGTGCGCCTATTTTCCAATGATAGTCTAGCGCTGGCGGCAGCCAGGAATATCGGCCTTGCCACGCTAGATCATTTCCCTGCTGCAAAATCTTTATTATCAAGGCATGCGATGGGATTGGCGCAGCAGTTACCG
>NZ_JBKKBJ010000007.1:0-4920 GCF_046714055.1 Methyloglobulus sp.
CCCTGGGGGAGAGGGGGTTTCAAAGGACTAGATGCTTGGGTGGTGGCACTGTGCACGGGATGCCATCACTGCCCGCGCGCCCACCCAAGCATCTAGTCCTTGTAGATCCCCTCTCCCCCAGGGAGAGGGCTAGGGTGAGGGGAATTAAAATAACGCCTTCGGACAGACTTAATCGTCAAATACTGCAAACTGGCAAAACGTACCGTGCCTTTCAGCTTATCGAGACCTCCTTTCTTTTTCAACCGATCCAGCAAATCCGGCGGAATCACCAGCACTTCCAGGTCGTCGTCGTTCAGGGCGGTAATGGTTTCGCCGATGGACGGCTCAAAATTCCAGCCCAGCATCACGACTTTATCCCAGCCGCCCATCAACGTATCCCGCTGAGCAATGGCTTTTTTCAGCGTTGCCGTGCCAGTGAGCTTATTGGGCGAATCGGCGAACACCAACACCTTTTGCCCCCTCTCCCCTAACCCCTCTCCCACGCTGGGGAGAGGGGAACTCGATTGCACGCTGACTCCCTCCCCCTTGAAGGGGGAGGGTTGGGGAGAGGGTAAATTTGGCATATAACCCAGGTTTCGCATTGGGTTTTCTTCCGGCGGCAACGGCAATGCGCCGAACAGTTGCAGGACGATTTGCGCCAAATCACCGATTTTAAACTGCCGCCCCAGCGTCGCTTTGGCCGCTTCCACTTGGTAATCGCCGATAGCTTGGTACAGGAACGGCTTTGCATCCTGGTCGATCAGGCGTTTACGCATAATCATACAGGCGGGTTTGCCGAGGTCGGTGGTGATCCAGCGGCGGCCTAGTTTTTCGGCGACGGCGGCGGTTGTGCCGGAACCGCCGAAAAAGTCGGCGACTAGGCCATTATTAGATGTTGATGACATTTCTATAATTCTAGTAAGCAGTTTTTCATGCTTTTCTGTGCTATACCCAGTAGTGAAAGCTGAGGCTGTAATGTCATCCCAAAGTGAATCTATCAATATGTACTCACTTGCTGGGATCAGGTATTCTGGTTTGCCTGAACGAGAGTTTGGGCGCAAAATCCCAGATTTTATTGCCGAATCGGCTTTTTCTTTAGTCCAACGCCAAGGATTGCCAGCTGGTGGCTGATGACCAAAAAGCAAATAATCCATACCAGTTCGGATACCATTAGCATCAAAGGCATGCCATCGATCAGGTTTAGGATCACGCTTTTTAGGGGCAAAAATCAGATGCAGATCAGTTTTTCCATAGAAAAAAATGGAATCTAGCCCTTCATTAAGACTAACTACCTTCTCACGTTCTTGGACATTTTTGCGCACTCGTTTCACATAAATGTCATTTCTGAAATTATCCTTCCCAAACACCTCATCCATCACAATCTTCACATAATGCCCGACATGCCAGTCCAGATGCACATAGATGGAACCAGTATCGCTGAGCAGTTCCCGCATCAGGATCAAACGTGGCGTAATCATCGCCAAATAAGAGGCCGTGCCGTCCGCCCAGGTGTCGGAATAGGCAAACTGTTCAATCACTGTGGGTTTTTGTTCGATTTCGATGCTGCCACCCGTTCGTGGTGAATCCTGAGCTTGTCGAAGGATCGAACCATAATCAGTGCCTAAAATATGCCCTTCGACAGGCTCAGGGCGAACGGTGGGAAGGGTAATTTTGGTACGGTAATCGGCCTTGGAGTCAAACGGCGGGTCGATGTAAATCAGGTCAATCTTGCCGCGCAAGCTGGGCGCGTTGTCGTCACCTGCCAGTAAGGCCGCCATTGCGAGTAGGTTGTCGCCGTATATCAGGCGGTTGTGCCACTCTGCCGACTCCGTTCGTGGTGAGCTTGTCGAACCATGAACGGAGTCCGCAGAATGCCCTTCGACAAGCTCAGGGCGAACGGTGGCTAAATGTCCACGCCGCTCATTGGCGGTAATCCAGTCTGTCGCGAGGCTGTCTTTTGAGGGCAACACCCATTCGCGGGTTTGTAGGCCGATACGATGGCGGCCTTCCAGGTTTTCCAGTATTTTTTCAGCCGTCTGCCGCCCCTTGGCGACGATTTCGGGGAGTTGTTCGAGCAGGCTTTTTGCCATGACTATTGTTCACCAAAAAATGAACAGTAAGTTTATATTAAATTGAACAAATAGTTGTTAAAAAGTCGCAATAAAACTTAACTTTCTGTTCATGGATGAGAAAACAGAATTTAGCCAACGATTACGCAAAGCCATTGAGGATGCCGGATACTCGCTCCGGCCTACGGTATTGGAACGTGAATTCAACACCCGTTATTGGGGAAGGTCAGTGACCGTACAGGCAGTACGGCGCTGGTTGCGCGGCGAGGCGATTCCCTCGCAAGAGAAATTACAGGTATTGGCGGAATGGTTGAAGATTGAGCCTCACACCCTCCGTTTTGGCGAACAGGCAGCAGAATCTATCCGCACCAAACGGAAACAATGGGACGAGGCTTTAGATTATCGGGAACGGGAAACGATTGAGGCTTATTTGAGCTTGCCGCTGCCGCAACGCAAGATAGTACGGGAGATTATCCAGGCTTTTACCAAGCTGTTTGCATCTGATAAACCATAAGGCCGACGGATCAAATGTAGGGCGGATTAGCCGCGCAAACACTCGCTCTATCCGCCTTGCCTGCCCTTTGGGCGCGGCGTAATCCGCCAACTGTGGTGGTCGCCGAAATGGCGGATTTTCCGATCCGGCCTTTCACCCCCCAGACAAAGCAATCGACTGTTAAGAGTAAATAGAAATGTCTGGTTTATAGCCATATCATTGCATGACAAACTTGAGTCCGATGAGCAGTAATACTGAGGCCAGGACAGGCCGTAAATAATGTTCGGGAATTTTTGCGCTAAGATGGCTGCCTATCCAGATGCCGGGTAAAGAGCCTATCAGTAAGCTGCCCAGCAACATCAGGTCAACATTGCCCAAGCGAAGATGCCCTAAGCCGGCCACAGCGGTAAGCGGGATGGCATGGGCGAGATCAGTGCCGACAATTTTTAATGTCGTCATGCGTGGATAAAGGAACATCAAGGCTACCGTACCCAGCGCCCCAGCGCCCACAGACGATAAGGTGACCAGTATGCCCAGTACAGCGCCGGTAAGTATGGTTGCGGGGACTTCCAGGCGCGGCGGGAAACGCCCGGCATTCACAATGTTGCTGTGATCGTCGTCGATCTGACCCTTGGCTTTGGCTCTTCGCAATAAACCCGCACGGATTAACAAGGCGCAGGCTGTCAATATCAGGGCGATCCCTAGAGAGTAGGTAATCACTCCGGTTGTCTCCTTGCCAATCGCCATAAAATGTTTGATGGCAAACAAGGTCAGGATGGCAAAAGGTAAGCTGCCAAACGCTAGCCAGCCGACAATTTTCCAGTCCACTGAGCCATGTTTGCCATGATGCACCAAGACCCCGCCGGTTTTGGTGATAGCGGCATATAAGAGGTCGGTGCCTACTGCAACTGCCGCTTTAAAGCCAAACAGAAAAATCAGCAAAGGAGTCATCAATGAGCCACCGCCTACACCGGTAATGCCGACCAATAAGCCCACTGCAAAACCCGAAACCGAGTACATCAAATTCATGTTGTAATCCCTGTTGAATGAATGGTTGTAGAGACGGCTACTATACTAGCCGGATATTACATCCTTTAATAATATGTTATGCTAATCTTATGCAATTTAGTCATAAAGAAAGATTTTATACATTGCTAATTAGATTGTCGTTGTTAATGGGTCTAGCAGAACTTCGATAAATCGGCTTTATTTAAGCTTCTCGACAAATTTAAAGAGTAAACGCATCTCAGCCGGATGAATAATGAACCTGATTCAATTACGTTATATCCGTGAAATAGTCCGCCAAAGCTTGAGTGTTTCGCACGCTTCCGAGGCCTTGCATACGTCGCAATCAGGGATGAGCAGACAGATTCAGTTGTTGGAAGCAGAACTTAAGTTACAAATCTTCCAACGCAACGGCAAGCGCCTGATAAGCATTACCGAGCCAGGTAAGATTATCTTGAATCTGGCCGAACGGGTTTTGCGCGAGATGGAAAACATCAAACGCGTTGGCGAGGAGTTTACCCAAAGAGACAAGGGGACGCTGACCATAGCGACAACCCATACCCAAGCGCGTTATTTTTTGCCAGTTGCCGTTAAAAAATTCATGCAGGATTACCCTGATGTTACCCTAACGATACATCAGGGTAACCCGACCCAAGTGGCTGAACAGGTTGTGAGTGGCGAGGCGGATTTAGGTATTGCAACGGAAACGATCAGCACTTACGAAAAGCTGCTATGTTTGCCTTGTTACCAGTGGAACCGTTGTATAGTTGCACCGGAAGGGCATCCTTTGTTGGATAATGTCCCGCTTACCCTGGAAAAAATCGTCCGCTATCCCCTGATTACCTACGACTTTGCCTTTACCGGCGGCTCGCTCGTTAAGCGTGTTTTCAATCAGGCTGGCCTTGAGCCTAACGTGGTGCTGACCGCCATTGATGCCGATGTGATTAAAACTTATGTGAACCTGGGTTTGGGTATCGGCTTACTGGCTGCCATGGCATACAATCCAGAGCGCGATGCGAACTTGAATATGCTGGATGCCAGCCACCTATTCCCTGCCAGCACCACCTATCTTGGCTTGCGCCGGGATGCTTTTTTACGTGATTACGTCTACGATTTTATTCATATTTTGGTGCCTGAACTAAACCGCAAATCAGTCCTGGCAGCGCTTAAATGAGCCGTGCTTACCAGCTACACAATATTCGTTTTGACTACGGCGAAAAGATAGCCTTGTCATTGCCTGAGTTAAACATTGATGCAGGTAAGTTGACAGCGCTTGTTGGCCCGAATGGTTGCGGCAAAAGCACCTTATTAAACCTACTTGCTTTTATCGAAAAGCCTAGCTTAGGCCACATCCTGTTTTTTGGGGAACACGCC
>NZ_JBKKBJ010000008.1:0-2674 GCF_046714055.1 Methyloglobulus sp.
GCGCGTCCAATGGTTTGCACCAGCGAGACTTCGGAGCGTAAAAAGCCTTCCTTGTCCGCATCCAGGACGGCAACCAAAGACACCTCAGGAATATCAAGCCCTTCACGCAACAGGTTGATGCCTACCAACACATCGAACTGACCAAGCCGCAAATCCCGGATGATTTCGACACGTTCCACGGTTTCGACATCAGAATGCAGGTATCGGACGCGGATTCCATGTTCCGACAGGTATTCCGTCAAATCCTCAGCCATGCGCTTGGTTAAAGTAGTGACCAGCACCCGTTCCTTGACTTCCACACGTTTATTGATTTCCGACAGTAAATCATCGACCTGGGTGGATGCAGGGCGCACTTCCACGACCGGATCGAGCAATCCAGTCGGCCTGACGACCTGTTCGACAAAATCCCCGCAATGCGCTTTCTCGTAAGGGCCGGGGGTTGCCGAGACATAAATGCGTTGCGGCGATTTTGCCTCGAATTCGTCAAACATCAAGGGCCGGTTATCCAGTGCTGAAGGCAGCCTGAAACCGTATTCCACCAAGGTCTCTTTCCGGGAGCGGTCACCTTTGTACATGGCCCCGGTCTGCGGCAGGGTGACGTGGCTTTCGTCAATAATCAACAAGGCATCATCATGCAAGTAATCGAACATGGTGGGCGGGGATTCGCCCGCCTGCCGTCCGGACAAATAGCGCGAGTAGTTTTCAATTCCTGAGCAATAGCCCACTTCCATTATCATTTCCAGGTCGAATAAAGTCCGTTGCTCCAGGCGTTGGGCTTCCACCAGTTTATTTAAGGAATAGAGTTGTTCCAGCCGTTCCTTGAGTTCTATTTTGATCAAGTCCATGGCGGACAATAATTGCTCACGCGGCGTGACATAATGGTTCTTGGGGTAGACGGTATAACGCGCAATCCGGCTGATGATTTCGCCCGTTAAGGGGTCGAATAATGACAAGCGTTCAACTTCATCATCAAACAGCTCGACCCGCAAGGCCTCCTGCTCAGACTCGGCAGGAAAAATGTCGATCACTTCACCACGCACCCGATAGGTCGCCCGGCGCAGTTCGATGTCATTGCGGGTGTACTGCATTTCGGCAAGGCGGCGCACAATATCGCGCTGGGTAATCAAATCGCCTTTGACCAAGTGCAGCACCATCTGGAAGTACGATTCCGGCTCACCTAAGCCATAAATCGCAGAAACGGTGGCGACAACTATCGTGTCCCTTCGTTCAATCAGCGCCTTGGTGGCCGATAGCCGCATTTGTTCGATATGTTCATTCAGGGAAGCGTCCTTGTCGATGTACGTATCGGAGGCAGGTAAGTAGGCTTCGGGCTGGTAATAGTCGTAATAGGAGACGAAATATTCCACGCTGTTTTCGGGAAAAAACTCTTTCATTTCGCCATACAACTGCGCCGCCAGCGTTTTGTTGGGAGCCATAATCATGGCGGGACGCTGCACTTGGTTGATGACATTGGCGATGGTGAACGTCTTGCCGGAACCTGTCACACCCAGCAAAGTCTGATGCACTTCGCCATCATTCAACCCTTCGATCAGTTGCTTGATCGCCGTGGGCTGGTCGCCAGCAGGCTGGAATGGGCTGTGTATCCTGAATTGTTTTTCCACGTTTTTGTATCAGCTAGGCTTTTGGTAAGGGTAATATCGTGTCAGTAAGAACATCGCCACAATTGCACCTACGGTATCGGCTACCCAATCCAGAGCATCGGCCTCTCGGCCAACCACAAAGGATTGATGCCATTCATCCGAGATGGCATAAAGGCTGCAAAACACAATGCTGACGACTGCCAGATTGAAGGGCGGTTCAACAAAATGGCGAAAATTTCGACTAGCCAGAATCCCCATCAAAAAATAAGCCGTGAAATGGTGGAGTTTGTCTTGGTATTCGAATAGCATGGGCAAGGGCAATGATGGCTGGTCTGAAAGCCAGTAAATCATGGCGCAGTAGAACAGCAAAGCCAGAATATCAAAAACTTTAAGCATACACAGTCCTGAAGTCCTTTATGAATAACCTCTATGAGATTGCTGAGGCGTGTCTCCACAATCCAAACATTGATGAAAAATTGGCGTTAACCCACCATGCCAAGTCCTTATCAGATAACAATCTATTGAATTTTAATTCGAAGCAGTCCGTACAACCGATCAGTCAGGTGCAGTTTCCCGAAAAGCCAGTTTTGCAGGCACCTCGCCACATGCCCAAGCGCAATCTGACATCACCTGAAGGCGTTATTGCATTTTTTCATGCGATTGCCCATGTTGAATTTGTGGCGATTTACCTGGCTTGGGATCTGCTCTATCGGTTTCGCGGTTTACCCGGACCATTCTATCAGGATTGGCTCTGTGTTGCCGATGAAGAAGCGCAGCATTTTGAGCTTATCAGGTTGCACTTAAGAAGCTTGAATGTTGAGTATGGCGACCTGCCAGCACATGGCGGCTTGTGGGATCACGCCACCGAGACGGCTGACGATTTACTGGCACGATTGGCTTTGGTTCCCCGTTGTATGGAAGCAAGAGGGTTGGATGTAACGCCTGGCATCATTGCCAAGTTTGCTGCACAGGGGGATGAGGCAGGAGTTGCCATATTAAACCGCATCCTGACCGATGAAGTTAAGCATGTGGAACGCGGGTCGTACTGGTTTAAAACGGTCTGTAGCCAGGAA
>NZ_JBKKBJ010000009.1:0-13438 GCF_046714055.1 Methyloglobulus sp.
ACGATTAGGGGGTTAAAATGAATGAAGATACCTTGAACATGGAAATCAGGAAATACCTGAAAAAGGTCGGCGTAACCTCGCAACGTGAGATAGAACACGCGGTGCTTAAAGCGATTGAATCCGGAAAATTGAAAGGCATCGAGACAATTGAGGTCAAAATGACGCTAATTGCCCCCGCTATTGGTTTGAATCACTGTATTGAAGAAGAAATAACCTTGGAGTAATTTTTTAGATAATTTATTCATCGGGAGACCGGCTATGACTGAAATAGACCAACACCAAGATGTTCAAGAGGAAATCCGGGAGGCGGTACAATCGGGTTTTGATGTTCATGAAAAAATCAAGGCGATTACCTTGAAAGCGCTGACAGAACGGCAGCTGGATATGGAAAATATTAAAAATGTTGCCGAAGCGGTCAGTAAGGGTATCTTTGAGGGCATGACGACTCAAAGCGAACAGGTCAAACGGGCATTTGTACAGGCAGCCTCGGCATTGGATGATGCATTGGCTGTTGCGACAGAAGCATCAAAACTGGCCATTGAAGAAGCGGCTTCCAGAGTAAGTGAGTATTCCCACCATGATCTTAATGGTGCGACCAACGATTTACAGGAGATGGAAGGGGTGTTTTTGGACACCCTGGAGAAAGCTGCCAAAGACGGTAATCAGGTTGTTGCCGATATTGTTGGCGATTTTGTTAGCCATGCAAGGCAAAGTGGAACGGCTGTCGGTAAACAAGCCTTAACTGCCCTGGAAGCGCTGAAACAGTTACCACATTTGGGCACAGAAACGGTTATTTCAAGTACGGTTGCAGCCACAATCAATTTAACACAGATAGCTAGTGGTATTTTATTGGGCATCGCTGAAAGTCTTCGGTCATCGCATTTTAAAAAATAATATCCCTGTAACGCCATGTTGTGGGAAATGTTAAATGCAGCGAGGGATCTGGGTAGGGTTCAAGATATCGCATCCGTATTAATACGCTATGGCTTTGGCAGCTTTGTCCGTGTCCTGGGGATGGGCAAGGTACTGGAAAGTGCGGGCAAAGTGCTGCATTGGCAACACGCTGAAGAATTTACCAAACTCGACACACCGCAACGCGTACGTCGAGCGTTGGAAGACTTGGGGCCCACCTTCATCAAGTTAGGGCAAATTCTTGCCACACGTGTCGATTTGTTTCCGCCCCAGTATATCGCCGAGTTTGAAAAACTACAGGATCAGGCGCCGCCCGTACCATTTGAAGAGTTGCTCGCCCAGATTGAAGAAGATATTGGTGGAAGCATTGATGAAATTTTTTCGGAAGTTGACAGGCAGCCCCTTGCAGCGGCTTCAATTGCTCAGGTTCATAAAGCGGTACTAAAAGACGGAACACAGGTTATTTTAAAAATTCGCAGGCCCGGTCTGCGCAAAATAATTGAAGCCGATTTACGCCTTTTACAACGTATCGTTGATATTGCAGAATCTGAATCACCGGACATTCGCCGCTTTCATCCGAAGGAAGTTCTCCGCCAGTTTAACCAGTCATTGCGCCGGGAACTCGACCTTGCCGGTGAATGCAGGAATGCTGAACGGGTGGCCGCTAATTTGGCCGATGACCCCAATATCGTGATTCCTAAAGTCTATTGGCAATGGACAGGGGAACGGATTAACGTCCAGGAATATATCCAGGGCATCCAGGGCAGGGATCTTGAGGCTATAGAAAAAACTGGGCTGGACAGAAAGCAACTGGCTGACCGGGGCACCAAGGCCGTCATGAAAATGATCATGGAAGATGGCTTTTTCCATGCCGACCCACATCCTGGCAATGTGTTTTATCTGCCGGATAATAGGCTGGCCTTTATTGATTTCGGCATGATTGGCCGGTTAACGGAAGAGCGCAGGGAACAAGTGGTGAGTTTGTTGTACGGTATGGTCAACCACGCCCCGACTAAAGTGGCAGAAATACTCGAAGACTGGTCGGACAATATTTATACCGATGAAGATGTATTGACTGTTGATATAGAAGCATTCGTCGATCAGTACAGCTCCCTGTCCTTGAAGGATTTAAGTCTCACTGCCATGTTAAGCGATCTGATGGCATTATTGCGGGATCATAAGTTGATTTTGCCCCCCGATCTCGCCCTACTAATCAAAGCTTATATCACCCTGGACGGTCTCGGCAGGTACCTTAATCCGGAGTTTAATACCCTGGTTTTTGCCGCCCCCTATATTCAGGAAATCATGCTGGAACGCTACCGCCCCGAGGCCATTGCCAAGCGGGGTTGGCGTAATCTGATCAGTGTCGCCGATTTACTGTCGAATCTACCAAAGGACTTACGTAAACTGTTACGGGCATCCAGGAAAGGGGCAGTCCAGGTCGATGTCACCGTCAGGCACCTTGATCGCTATGTCAATACGATGGATAACGCCATTAGCCGGTTAACCATGGGCATGGTGACCGCTGCGCTCATTATTGGTTCTTCCATAATTATGACCGTAACGGGCGGGCCGGAATTATTCGGTCTGCCAGCATTCGGTTTCCTGGGCTACACCTTTGCCACTGTGGGCGGCATTTGGTTACTGCTTTCGATTTGGAAAAGCGGCAACAACCGGTAAATAACGCTCGGGTTTCTTACACTTTAAGCCACTTAACCCGCGACAAACTTTGAAAAGTCTTGATGAATAATGAAAATTCTTACCGTCGCAGACATCCTGAAATTGATACAAGCCGTTGGTTTGGAAAATTTTTTTAAGCGAGTTATTGCCGCTTTGGAGGAAGATTTCGGTCGTTGGGATGAATTTTTGTTATCGCTGCGTACTGCAACGTATTATCCTCATGGTGTCATCGAATTGATGCCCTGTGCAGACCAACAATTGTACGCATTTAAATATGTTAACGGCCATCCTGGCAACCCGCTTAAAGGCAAGCTTAATATCGTCGCTATCGGGATGTTATGTGATGTCGCTAGCGGGTATCCGCTGATGATGAGCGAAATGACCTTATTGACGGCATTCAGGACGGCGGCAATGGGCGTACTGGCGGCAAAGTATCTCGCCCGTGGAGACGCGAAATCGTTAGCCATTATTGGAAACGGGGCGCAAGCAGAATTTCAAGTGATAGCATTCGCCAGTTTTTTCAAGTTGGAATATGTCCGCTTTATTGATGTGGAACCGCAAACCATGGCAAAATTCTCAAGGAATTTATCTGGACAAAAGTTCAGGTTAATCCCTTGCAGCAGCATTGCTGAAGCCGTGCATCATGCTGATATTGTGATAACGGCGACAGCCGCTAAAAGACGGCAGTCCTTGTTTGAATTTGAGGATATTTCACCAGGTACTTATATCCATGCGATGGGTGGCGACTGTCCGGGGAAAACCGAACTGTCCGGTGAATTCTTGGATCAAGTCAAGCTGGTGGTCGAATATACACCGCAAACCCTGGTAGAAGGCGAAGTGCAGCAATGTGCAGCCAACCGCATCTACGCCGAATTATGGGAACTGGTCTGCAAGAACAAGCCAGGAAGGCAGGACAAACACGAGATTACACTGTTTGATTCTGTTGGTTTTGCCTTGGAAGATTTTTCTATACTCCGGGTCGTCTATGAACTGGCAAAAGAATCTAAGTTGGGGTTAGAGTTGCCCATGGTACCAGACCTTGATGATCCCAAAAATTTATTTGGCTTACTGAATCCTTGATTTATTTTTGAGCAATGCCTTTGTTCAATTATATGAATACGGGCATTCAATTCACAACACTCCGGCAACTAGCTTAAGCCCATAATCAAGTGGGCACTAGGATGCACCGTAGAACGCCTCAATAATGGCCCTCATCAAGTGTAAGGTTTTATTTTTAGAGTCTTTTTCCGGATTAAATTCGCTTATTTCCAGGCCGCATACTTTCTGCTGATGCCGATTAACCAATGAAAGCGCTGCAATCACAGCTCCCTGGCTTTAATGCCGCCCTGGGCAGGCGTTTCTACGCCGGGAGCATCATCAGGATCGATGAAATCCAGATCAATGTTAATGCCAACAGCCTGGCAAGATAGGCTGAGCTTATCGATTGCTTTAATTAACACTTGGGTAAGCCCATTAATTTGGTTGGCGAAAACAATTTCTACAGAGGCTTGCTTTAATAGCTCATATTCCTCATGTTCATAATTTCGGATACCTATCAGGATAAGGTTTTCTGGTTTGATAAAATAGGAGCTGGAATATAACGTCGCCAACATTTTGTCCGCCCTGCCAAGCAATGCAGCCACTGGCATACCATGAATATTGCCGGATGGAGAAGTGGCAAAAGTGTGTGTGTCCATATGTGCATCTAGCCGGATCAGGCCAAATTGACCGGGCTGCTGTAGTCCATTTAATACGCCGCCCCTAATACGCCGCCCCAGCCAAGTAGGGTATGCATCGCGTACCTTTTCTGGGGTTAGTTTGCCCGAAGCGCTTTGAAAAAGGTACGCGATGCGTACTACGGAACTGGTTATTATGAGGATTTGCGTGTTATCCCGCTTAGAAAACCCAGCCTTGTAAGTGTGATGGGAGCTATTCTTGTCAATTGCGTTTGAAGAGCGTATAAGATATCCAGACCTAGATAATAACGTTAGCCCCCACGATTGGGAGTCAGTGTTGATTTAAAACAAAAATTTGCCAACTCCTGCAAAAAATGCTATTTAGTGTAACGAAGTGGAGGCGGTGCATAACTCGTTCATACACACGCCTCCACTTCGTTACACCAACCGGTGTTTTGCGGAATCCGGCAGCATTTTTGCGTACCAGACACCGTCCTGTCGCGTGGCCTAACGTCCGTCCGAGCACACGCGTCAACTAGGGCATCAATGGAGGATGTGCCAAACGGCAAGGCCAAGGCCGTATTTGGCGCCCCCACTGTTGACGCGGTGCTCGACTTTGTTAGTTCGACGTCGGGGGATTCGACCTGTATTTAATACTCTGCCAACAGATCAAACCGAACATATCGTTCATAAGGGGGCAAAATGAACAAGAAAACCATAGTCGCCATTTTGATGGCCTTAGTTATTGCGCTGTTTGTCGTATACGTCCGTATTGGCCCCCCACCTGTTGTTAAGACTGTGCGGGTTATTACTCCTCCCGCGATCATTGCATCCCTCCCTGTATGGATTGCAGAAGAAAAAGGAATGTTCTTAAACCGAGGACTGAATATTCAACTGGTTGACCTTACAAACAGCCAGCTTATGGTAGAAGCCATGCTAGCGGGTAACGTAGACGTACTACCAGCGGTGTCACTAGCAGATTTGGTTAATACAGGTGGCACAGGGAATATCGCTCTATTGCAGGTTAAGATTTTTTCCCACAGCAGGATGAAAAAAATCCCTCCTTTTGAATCCATATTGACATCGACCGGGAATGCTATTGGCAACATAAAGGAGTTGGAAGGAAGACGCATCGCTGTATACCCAGGAATGACGTCCGAATTGGCGGTCAAATATTTTCTCAGGTCTAGTGGTGTAAACCAGGAGAATATCAGGTACATCAAACTGCCTCCGCCAGAACACGAACCCGCACTATTGAGAGGGGATGTAGATGCGATTCACGTATACGAACCATTTAGAACTCTTAGTCTACAAAACGGCAAGGCACGCGAGTTGGCTGGATCAGTATATGCAACACTGAACGAGCCATCTGGGATAGGTTGCAGCGCTATATCTAGAAACTTTTATAGGGATAAAACCGACGCGGCGGAGAAATTTCTTGATGCTTGGAACGAAGCGATTGACTTCATTAGAGACAATCCAGCAGAGGCAAGGAAGGTTTTATCTCAGCGACTGGGGTTACCGGAGACAGTAGCCGCATCTGCTACGTGGGTAGATGCAACAAAGACAGACGAAACGAGTTATCAGATACTAAGCGATACCGTCTCCTCAGCAAAGTCTGCTGGGATTATTCCGGATGGCTTCTATTTTGAAAAGGACATGGTGTTGCATCGATGATTGAAGTTAATGCACTTGACGTGCATTCGCCTGATGGACGTTTGCTGCTGGAACACCTATCGTTTAAGTTAGGTGAGAGTGATCGTCTCGCGTTTACCGGTCCCAACGGATGTGGAAAATCAACCTTACTCCGCTGCATCGCAGGATTGGAAGGACAGGTCAACAAAATTAATCGGAGCTTGCCGCTGACAGAGACCGCTTATCTCCCAACACGCCCCCTTGATCTACTTCTGCCCTGGGGGTCGGTCAGAGAAAATATTGATTTTTTTAAGTCTGCGGTAAATAAGCGGACTAAGAAGAGCAAGACCGAAACCGAAACCTTTTCAGGCTTTTTCAGAGCATTGGATTACAGCCCCGGTGATGAAGATCGCTTTCATGCAACTGAGGTTTATCGTCTGTCTTCTGGCCAACAGGCGCTATTAGCCATATATTGCGCCTTGTCGCAGCTACCAAAACTCTTGATAGCTGACGAGATTTTTTCAACGCTTTCAGAACAACTTCGATCCAAAGTCGCCAAGAGACTATTAGAACAAAACCTAACAATAGTTTGCGCCACTCACGACACAGATTTCATAAAAAGCCTGAATGCCAGCGTGTTTAATTTGGACAACTCTATTTCATCTGACGAACACCATGACTTCTGACTATCTTGTCCCGTTGGGCATTACGCTTTGGCATACTTTGATCATATATTTGCCAGCCTGGATCATAGGTACGCTACTTGGAGTTATACTGAGTTTCGCTCTTTGGTATTTACCAAACCGATTTTCCAGAAATGTCTACGCAATTCTATCAGGCATTTCATTCATCCCAACAACGATACTAATACCGTTCTTCCTGCGCGGCTTTGGGATAGACTTCTTCATTTATCCGTTATTAGTGTTGCCAGTTACACTTATCACCCTTGCTTCATCCTATGAGGCATTCCAGCATAGCAATAGGCATCGACTCACGCTTGTAGTAAATTATGGGATAGGCAAAATTGAATTCTTCTGGAAAGTTGTGTTCCGGGAGGCGTTACCCAGCATGAAAACAACGACCAGGCAAACGCTTTCTTTGTGTTTCGCAATATTTCTTGCCATTGATTACTTCGCTGAATATTGGCACGGACTTGGCGGAATGGCACAAAAATTCTATTCACAGTCAGCTTTCAATCAATCAAACCATGTTCTTTTATGGTTGACCATAGGAATAGCAGGCGCGATCGGTGTCGGACAGGTGCTACTTAATGATTTTATGTTTAAGAACTTTATCGAGTTCAGAAGGCATTACTAAAAATGAATGAATTAGATAGGTTCAAGGAAAAAGCCTCAAGTTATAGAGAGGCGTTAAAAAATCAGCCGGGTGCGAGGTTGTTTGAGTTGTACCCAATACTCTGGTACTTAGAGAAGCATCGGAAAGCCATTGGCAAGCGGAGAGATAAACTTCGGATCGTCGATTTGATGTCTGGTTCGGGATTTCTATCGGAGAATCTTTATAAACTTGGATACAAAGATCTGCACGCGGTTGAGTTTTGCGAGGAAATGTACAAAGACGCCTCAGTGTACAACTCTAAAGCTAAGCTGCATTTCATGACGTCATTCGATTACCTTGATGGCGTATTGGACGAGGTCAAACCAGATGTTATTGTTACCTTGGCATCATTCCATCACTTGTTGATCTATAACAATGATAATCAAGTGAACTTAGATGCTTCCATTGACAAGCAGTCGGAGGTTGTCGATATTTGCATGAGAGCACTCCCAGATCAAGGGATTCTATTAATAGCAGACTTAATCGAAGCAGGCGTGACCGAAACACCACTAGAACTCTTTAAGTCGTCTATGGCGGTCGTAGCGAGAGATTTGGTCAAGCTTGGTCTTGACAAAGAGCTTGGAGAATTGCTCGGACAAAGCAACTCGTTACATGGTGCGACTAGCTTATTATACAGAGAACTCGGGACGAAATCTGGAAACCTCAGCTTGAACTGGTTCAGGACAATAGTGGACAAAAAAACTTTTATAGGCCATAAGGATATAGCTATTTCACCAAACTTCCTGCAACGTGTGGCTAGTTACAGACCTGTTGTAACTAAATACACCTGTCCTTGGGTATTCAAAGAGAGAGTCCAGCTCGATGAGTTTGTTTATAAAAAATTCGCATTTGGTGTCGCCAGTGAACATGGTCAAATCCTAACTAAAGATGAATCCATATCTTGTGCAAATATTCATTTGGGAATCCGAAACGATCATGGCGTATATGCTTTAGGGTGGAATCTTGGGATTGTTTTGTTGGGGAAACGCGACCCTTTTTCCAAGAATCAGGAACTGAATGTTCTCGTCGCTTCCTTGTTGGCAATGCTAACCATTTTGGCGGGCGCAACAGGGTTGCGTTACTGGTTCGGCTTCTATGCTCCAATAGATTTCAAGGATATCCTCGTCTTCATTCTTACCTTGCCAATCGGCATTATTTTTGGCAACTGGATTACAAAGAAGAAGCTTGCTTAATATGCAGCAACGTCGAACCAATCATTCCACCGGACGCTGTGCGATAAAGCCGCGCAGCGCCAGTGAATTCAAACTTGTTAGGCGACAGCGGACTTTCCCTCCAACGCAAAACACACCAAGCAGAACCGACAGGACTATATTATGCCATCAAGAACAATCCACGAGCTAAAACATCGACGCGTGTGCGAACCCTTCTCCAAGATACTGGTTTCATCTCTCATACCAGGGACCTAACGTGCAAGCGTGAAATGCACTTCCAACGCCGATTTCATCGTGCATGGTTTTACTAATTACTTCCCGCCTGGCGAGGCGCCGCCTGGGTGGGGCTACGCTGTAAACGTGAAAAGCACAGGCGTCGCTTTTGGATCAACATCCCCCACATTCACGGTCGGTGGAATCGCTAACGATGAAATTACCATAATAATGGCACCAGGCACTGCCTGCTTCATAACGCTACAGACTAGATGCACAGCGCAAAAGCCCGAATCTTGCCCGCCTAATAGCTCTGCAGAATCGCCTAACCATGCGCTGCAGCGAACCGCTCCGCACGTCACGGTACCTGCTTCCGCCGCCTTGCCACCCACCATACAGGTGCCGCGCCGAGTTCTGCGGTCGCTGGGCTTGGGATCGTTAGCAGGCAAAAAGGTGATATGAAACGTTACCGCATCTTTACTTTCGATTTTGATTCTCGTGCCCACAGCCTCGAACCCATACAGGAGCACTGGGAAGAAAAAATAAAAGAGCAGCATATCGAGAATCGTGAAAAGACTATTAAGGGTCTTTCTCAGCAGTACGGGGAATGGAACCTAGAGCTTAAGATAAATAATTTTCAGAATCTCAACTATAAACCGCTTTCTGTAGCTGAATTTCACAACAAATTTCTTGAACAGATAAGAAATTCTTACGTAATTGGAAGCTACTACCCTGCTCTGATGGGGGCATGTGCGCTTGGCGAAAGAATACTAAACAATATGGTTTTGTTATTTAGGAATTATCACAAGGATGCACCAGAATACAAAAAGCTGTATCGCCAGTATTCATTTAACAAATGGCCTACAGCAATAGACGCACTGGAATCATGGGGAGAACTACTTCCAGAGGCCGCTGAAATATTTCGGGGCTGAATGAAAAAAGAAATCGATCGATCCATTTCAACCCCGAAACTGACCACAACGACAAGGAGTTGACACTTGAGGCGATTCATTTAATTCAAGATATTGTTAGCATCCAGTTTTCTGCTTTTGGAACTCAACCTTGATATTTTTGTGTTCCAGGCGAGATGTACATTAAGAAACAATGGGAAGATAAGCCGCTAGTAAAGCATATCTTCATTCCGAATGCTTTACTTGTAGGGCCAAAAGGCCGTAAGGCGGATAAATTGTAGGGTGGATTAGTCGCGCAGCATACACGATCTATCCGTTTTGATTGTCCTATGGGCGCGTCGTAATCCGCCAACTGCGGTGTTCATCCGACCTCCAGGGATGGAGGAAGTGCGGCAAATGGTCTGGAACCATTGCCGCCAAATGGCGGATTACGACGCGCGGGAAATCTTTACAAATTTAAACATGGAAGGTTTGCGCGTCTCGGCAACTGCTCCTGCGTTGCCCTACCTCCTGCATCCATGCAGTCGTAATCCGCACTTGTATTATTTTTTGCGACGTTTCCTGCTTAACCTACCGCCAGTAGCGTGTTCTTTTGCGCCACTTTGTTTAACCACTAAATCAAAATCAATTTTCTTATCGTCCAGGCTTACTCGCGCCACTTTAACCATGACACGGTCGCCTATGCGGAATTTGTTGCCGGTACGTTCGCCTTTTAACTGGTGGCTGGTGGGGTCGAAGTGGTAATAATCCTGTCCCAGATTGCTGATATGCACCAAGCCTTCAACATAGATTTCGGCGAGTTCGACAAAAAAACCGAACGAGGTAACCGCTGAAATAATTCCGGGAAATACGTCGCCGATTTTGTCCATCATGTATTCGCATTTGAGCCAACTGACCACATCACGGGTCGCATCGTCAGCCCTACGTTCATTGGCGGAGCAGAACTCTCCCAGCGTTATCATGTCCGGGAAGCCATAGAAGAAGTTTTCCGGTTTGTTGCCCTGCAAGCAGTGCCTGATCGCACGATGCACCAGCAAATCAGGGTATCGCCTTATCGGTGAAGTGAAGTGGGCATAGGCATCCAATGCCAAGCCAAAATGACCTTTCAATTCCGGGCTGTAAACAGCCTGCGACATCGACCGCAGCAACACGGTCTGTATTAAGTGGCTATCTGGCCTGTCTTTAACGGATTCAATCAAAGCCATGTAATCGAGTGGCGTCGGCTTGTCGCTGCCACCCAGTGTTAACCCTAACTCACCCAGAAATGTTTTCAGGTTCATGAGTTTATCGGAACTAGGGCCGTCATGTACCCGTAACAGCTTGGGCATTTTTTTGGCGTTCAAGAATTTCGCAGCCGCCATGTTGGCCGTAATCATAAATTCTTCGATCAATTTATGGGCATCATTACGCACTGTAGGGATTATCCTTTCTATTTTACGGTCTGCGCCGAAAATGATCCGGGTTTCCTGGGTGTCGAAATCCATCGCGCCGCGTTGCTCGCGGCTGACACGCATGACTTTGTATAAGTCATACAGTTGCTTTAGATGGGGTAATAAAGTTTTATATTTGGCGATTAGTTGAGTATCGCCATCAACGAGTATCTTGGCGACTTCGGTATAAGTCAACCGGGCATGAGAGCGCATGACCGCTTCAAAAAAACGTGATCGGGTGACTTTGCCTTCCTGGTCGATAAACAGCTCGCAGACCATGCACAGGCGATCAACGTCAGGATTCAGCGAACACAAGCCATTCGACAGAATTTCCGGCAACATGGGAATGACTTGTTCAGGAAAATACACCGAGGTGCTGCGCTTTTGCGCTTCTTTATCCAGGGCGGTATTGATCTTGACGTAATGCGACACATCAGCAATGACAACCAGCAGTTTCCAACCTTTGGGGGTCTTCTGACAATACACCGCATCATCGAAATCCCGTGCATCTTCACCATCAATGGTGACCAGCGGTGTCTTGCGTAAATCAGTACGGTCTTGCTTTGCGGATTCAGGTACATCAGCTGTCAACGGTTCTATCTCTTGCAACAACTCATCAGGCCATTGGTACGGTAATTCATGGGATCGAATCGCCATCTCAATTTCCATACCCGGCGCCAGATGGTCGCCCAACACTTCGATAATGCGACCAATTGGCTGACGTTGCTTGGTTGGTTGTTCGACAATTTCTGCGACAACGATTTGCCCTTGCTTGGCTTTACCAGTGCCGCCTTTTTGGATCAATACCGTCTGGGCAATATTCTTTTGGTCTGGCACGACATAGGTAAAGCCGTCTTCTTTGTACAATCTACCTACAATCTGATGGGTGTTCCGCTCCAGGATTTCAACAACCGCCCCTTCCCTTCGCCCTTTCCTGTCTATCCCAACGATGCGGACCATCGCCCTGTCATTATGCAATAAAGGGTTCATTTCTCTCGGTGTCAGGAACAGGTCGTCCGAGCCGTCATCCGGCTTGATAAACCCAAAACCGTCCGCATGGCCGATCACTCGACCCACAATCAAGTCTTTGTTATTTACCAGGCAGTACTGCTGCGCCCGGTTGAACAATAATTGCCCGTCCCGCTCCATGGCCCGTAACCGGCGCCGTAGGGCTTCAAGTTGATCTTCGGTGTTAATCGAAAATGCTTCGGCAATCTCAGCACGACGCAGTGGCTTTCCGATGTGTTCGAGCAATTGCAGGATATGTTCGCGACTGGCAATCGGCTGTTCATATTTTTCTGCTTCACGTTGAATGTAGGGATCTTTTTTTATGCTGAAAGTAGCGTCTTTTTTGGACTTTGATGTCATGTATTTACCAAACTAGGGGAATTCGAGTCATTTGCCCTACTTAGAAAAGCTGAGAGGTAAATGATAGAAATAAAACTTATGAGGCCAATATTATCCACTTTACTGAAAACGAAACATTAGTCCGCGTATAGTTGATTGGTTTTCCTGCTGCCGGTCAATCCTAACTTCAGCCTAAGCAGGGGAAGCTTATATTCGGCACTATTTCATTCTTTGTTTTCACAATAAATTAGCTTGGTTGTGCAATATACATCAGTATAGGTTATGGCGTTAAATTTGATGTATTGTTGGACGACAGGATCAAGCAAACTAAAAGGCTAAAGATGTCATGAGCATCTCATTGACAAAGTCAGGCTTGGCGAGTATATTTCGCCCTCACTTTGCTTATAGCGCCCTCAGCCGAGGTGGTGAAATTGGTAGACACGCTAGCTTCAGGTGCTAGTGGGGGGAACTCCGTGAAGGTTCAAGTCCTTTCCTCGGCACACCAGAAACTTAGTAAAATATCAAAAACTTAATAGCTTTTCCCTTAAGCCCGAAACAGAAAAACCATTTTATTCTTATCCTCTAGCTGTGACAACACTGTGACACATCGAACAGCTACAATCATCACAAAAAATAGCCCATATAGCTATAAAATGTTGGTAAAGCGTAGCTACTTGTGATTTATTGCCCTAATCTGTTCCTTTAGCGGCTTGAAAAGCTACAAAATTAGGCTACTATCGGGTTTAAATTGATCCTTGTAGCTTTTAGCCTTGTAGTTATTGCCTACTTACTTACAAAATTCAATTTCCGAAAGTTGTTAGATAAAAATTAAGTGCCTATTTTTCATACGCAAGGCTGAAAAACCCGATGGAGTACCTTTACCTGATGGTAAAAAACTTGATGCAACTGTTTTTGACGCATAAACATACAGAAATTGATGATGTGTTGGGTATAGTTTGCTGTTGTTTAGCTAGAAAGGTAGTTTAAGAAGGTTGAATGTATGCGTAGCTGTTAGAGATAACCTTATGCTCTAAAGCTATTAGCATTTACTGACCTAATACTTAGGTAGAATGTACTTTTAGCAGGTCAGGATAATTGGGTAAAAACTAAACAATCTGTATCTATTA
>NZ_JBKKBJ010000010.1:0-14686 GCF_046714055.1 Methyloglobulus sp.
TGATTAGCAAGAATCTTCCGCCAACCGCAGCCACGCTTCAGGTCGAGGCCCAATAGCTACGGCGGCCACCAACAGGCGTTCGGGCAGGGTTTTGAGCCGGAACCGCCGGTTAAACCGATAGGCAATCTCGGCCAGATACCGATGAGCGTATTTGCTGAAAGCAAAGCCATGATAAGCCCCGCACAGGCTGGTCTTGACATTGCCCAGCACCGTGTTGACCCAGCGGAACTCGGGCAGTCCATTGGGTTTGCGGCCACCCACGACGAGCGGAAGATGCTGGCAACCGGCCGCACTGACACCGCCAAAGCAGGCCAACCCATCGGAACGTACCATACAGCCCGGACTCAGATGGCTTTTCGGCCACGTTTCTATCGCCTCGGTGCTAAAACCGGACACCGGTGTCAGTTTGACGCGACCCGGATGGCCTTCGCTATCCACCGAGACGGCGGCCACAAAAGGGACTTTGTTTTCCGATCCGCGGCCGGCTTTACCGCCGTTGCGTTCACCGCCCAGATAGGCATCATCCAGTTGTACTTGGCCGGACAGGAGGTAATGGTCTTCCCGTTCCGCCATCGCTTGCATGAGTTTATGACGCATTAGCCATGCGCTAGGGTAGCCCACTCCCAAGTACCGCTTCAAGGCCAAGGCGGACAAGCCCGTCTTGGCTTGGCTGACCAGGTAAATCGCCAGAAACCAGGTTGTCAGAGGCAGGTTCGTACCCTGGCACAAGGTCCCGGCAATCAGGGATGTCTGCCGGTGGCAGGCATTGCATTGGAACGTCTTGCGGCCTTTATTGTGCAGGACACAATGTCCGCCGTGACCACATCCAGGACACCTAAACCCCTCAGGCCAGCGCACTTGTGTTAGTGCCGCTTCGCATTGGGCTTCGGTTCCATACTGCCCAATAAAGTCGGGCATCGACAGGCTCGGTTGAAATTGTACGCGATTCATGGACATGGCACGCCTCTTGATGAGTTGAGTCACCACAGTATACCCCTGCCAATGGCTCATGCCACAATTAGCGGAAGATTCTTGCTAATCAAGCAAGTCTTTGACACGGGCTTTTGTTGTGTAGCCTTGAAAGCGTCCCAATTGTCCAACGTGCTTTGCGCGTTACTGGCAAGGGCAAGCAGCCCACACATCATATTGACTTGGTGTGACACGCTAGACAAAAGGATAAATACGTCGTTACCCCCTTGAAAGTAGACTGCATTCTCATCTTCGAGAACCATACAGGCTATGTTCTCAAGGTTCTCGCCAATGTTTTCCAGCTCATTTCTGGCATAAGCGCCTATGCGTGAGATAAACTCAAGATCATCTTTGCCTAGATTGTCCCCGGTGTTATCCCAAAGGGTAAGGATAACGTTCGAAGCGTTGCATAACTTAGCGCGTGGCTTAATTTTTTCTGTGGTGTTTTTTTCTGTGGTCATTGCGGTAACTCCAAAAAGTAAAGTAAACCGCCTTGTGGGGCGGCGTGGTTTTGGGTTGACAGTACCGCGCAATGGTGAACGGCCAGCCGTCAGGCTGCCCTAGCCACGCCATAATGATAGGCATAAAAAAGCCACTGGATAAGTGGCGATATTCGCCATTGCTAAACGGGCTGTCAATCCCGGCCTCACTGCTGCAAGGCAACTTAATTATGCGCTTATAGTTTTGCGTGTCAATGGGTTTTATGGGTAGTCCCATAATTCGCGGCCTTGGTTTTTTACATTGTACGTTTCAAGCTATCCCGCTGCTCACGCAAAAGGGCATACAGCCTACGCATAATGGCGCGATTCCCGCCCTTATAGGCATTGCATGAGGCTATAGCCTTGCCTTCGGGTGTCCTTGCCCCTGTGGACTTATTCCAAGGTTGCCATTGCCTTATTTTCAGCGATTGTTGCGCCCGTTGTTCCTGTGTCCAGGTTCTTGCTGCCATCGTTTGCCTCTAATAGTTCGTTTGGCAAAATTTTATTTTCCCCCGCGTGCGTGGCGGGTATGCCGTTATTGACCTGTTGGTGTCCGCTTGAGATATTGGCTTGCTTTGCGAATATGACGGGCGGGTTTTTGATTGCCGCCAAGGTTTCCAGTGTTGCTCGGCATTGGCTTTGGGCTTTCAGTGCCAATCGTAGGAAGGTTTCTGTGTTTTTCATGTATTCCTGCCTATCGGCTTTCCTCGCCAATGTATTAAAAATCGCGTCCAGGGTGTGGGCTTGCATCAATAACATGGCTTCTGGGCGTTTCAGGTCACCCTTATTCAATTCGGCAATTTGATCCGAAAGGGCTACTGCAAGCTCGGTTGTATCGGCTGAGTTTTCCCACGCTTGCATCGTTAGTGCCGCCTGTACTTCAGGCCGGATTATAGTTTTTGCAATAATGGCTGCATTCAGTTCACCGGGTTGTGCTTCCACTATGAACGAATTTTTAGGCTTGACCGCAGCTTCGCTCGCCACTACTTTTTTTTTCGTTGCCATCTTACGTCTCTCAGTACCGATAATAGGTGGTTATCGCATAAATAAGGCTACATATATCTGTTTATGTGATATTAAGTTTACAGTCTAGTGGATTGTAAATTCGGCATTGTTAACTAAGTATAGATACTGGTATGATTGGTGTTTTTTAATATGGAGCAAATGCACCATGAATTGTCCCAAATGTGGCTCAACAGATGGCACCAAAGATGGCATAGTCAAAGGGAAGCAGCGCCATAAGTGCAAGCCGTGCGGATACAGGCATACCGTCCAGCAGCGCGGGATGGGCGCGGCAATCAAGCGGGAAGCCCTGCAATTGTACCTTGAAGGCTTGGGTTTCCGCTCTATTGGCCGGTTCCTGAAATGCGGCCATGTTGCCGTGTACAACCGGATCAAGGCGCATGGGGAGTCAATTGAGCCCATCCGCTCTGCCGCTGGCGTTGAGGTGGTTGAAATGGACGAGATGCACACTTATGTAGGCTCCCAAAAAACTATTGCTGGATATGGATTGCCGTTGATCGAAATGGGGAACGCTTTCTCAACTGCGAAGTGGGCCCCCGTGACACCGACACGGGCCGAAAGCTCTGGGTTTCAACCAAAAACAACGACATGACCGATGTCATGAGCGACCACTGGAGCCCTTATGAAAAATTCATCCCGCCAGCGTTGCATACGCAATCAAAAGCCGAAACTTACACGGTCGAGGGGTACAACAGCTTGTTCCGGCATTTCCTGGCCAGGCTGCGCCGAAAGTCGAAGTGCTACAGCAAAAGCAAGGACATGCTTAAATATTCCGTGATGCTTTTAATGCTCAAACGCAACGGAAACCTGAAGGCTATACTTAATTAACAATGCCATCTTAAATGCCGTTGTGCTGAACCGATCGGCGAAATCAAAGCCTTACTTACCGCCGATGATGTCGCGCAAATTTCGCTGGACACCAATAACGAAGAGATCAATCCATTAGCCCTTAACGAGTTACGTCAATACCTGTTACTTGCAGCATCGCAAAACCGCGTCTTATTATCAGATATAGCTGAGCGTTTTAGCGGCATACCCTGGGGGCTGGAAACCAGAATGGGAAATTGTGCTGCTTGTTACCCGGTTATTTATGGCCGGTGAGATAAAATTGATGCTCGAGGGCACTGACATCGACCCGCGTTCGGCCATTGATCCACTAACCAAGTCCGTCCGTTTTAGGCAGGTTTCAATCCTCAAACGCAAATCGGCTGATAGCGCCTCTCTTAAGCGAGCACACGATTTACATCGGGAGCTGTTTTCAAAACTGCCAAGGGAAGATGAAGATGGCTTGGTGACTGATACGCGAGAAAGCTTAACGGGTTGGCAGAGCGAACTCAAAAGCTACAGTCCTATTGCTGCCAGCAAATTTCATCCCGGTAGATTGGTAATTGAGCAAGCTATCAGCCGCATTGGTAAACAACTGGCTATACGTGATAGTTATGAATTCATCGAAAATTTACTCGCTGGCAAAAATGATTGGCTGGAACTAAGCGAGGATGTCCATGATGTCATCAGCTTCTATAAAACCCAAATAAAGACCTGGCAGCGTATGCTGGATGCTATGTCGGCGTTCAACGATAACCACGAAGCGCTTCAGCAAGATCCCAACGCGGCAAACGCCATCAAGGAATTGGAAGCCATCCGTGATAATCCAACTCCGTATGGGCAGATAAACCGAATAGATGCCTTGCTTAATACGGTTGAAACCGTCAATGCGCAAATTGCCGGTAACGAACGGGAAATTGCCCTTTCAGCCATTGATAAGAAACTGGCCGAAATAGAAACTGCGCTCGATCAAGTTCATGCCGATGTCAACTTACGCAATAAAGCCTTGTACCCCATGCAGCAACTCAAAGCTAAAGTTGCCGGGCTGAGCAGTATTCCCCAAATCCACTATCTAGCCGGACAAGCAGGGAAACATCTAGATACGGCGATGGATTTAATTTCATCATCTTATCAACCCGTACAAAACGATATTAAAGAGCCAGGGACGAACGTATACACAGGGGTTAAACCAGTAGCGGTGGTTCCAAAGCCAATTGCCCTGATTAGCGCCAGTAGATACAGCACTAAATCCTATCTCGAAGATGAAAGCGATGTGGATGCTTATCTCGTCAAACTGAAAGATGAATTATTGGCTGCTATAAAACAAGGTAAGAAGGTTCGTATCCAGTGATAGGGATCTTTGTTTTTCAAATGTTGATCTTCCATAAAGTAAAGCGCATAATTTGTTGAAATTTTCAACAATCTAGGAGATTGCTATGGCAACCGTAAATTTCAGCGTACCAGATGATGTTAAAGAGGCGTTTAATATGGCCTACCAAGGCCAAAACAAAAGCGCTGTCATTGCCGAATTGATGATGGAGGCCGTGGAGCGGTCAGCCCGCAAAAAACGTCACCGTGAAGCCATAGCCAACATCTTGGCCTTGCGTACGGAAATGCCTCCTGTGAGTTCCGAAGACGTGCAAGCCGCACTGGACGAACTCCGCCAATCATGAAACCCATCGTTATCGATGCGAATGTGGCGATTAAATGGCTACTTCCTCATCGGCCTGAAGAGGCCGATGTCAGCAACGCATTGTTATTGTTCGGCCAAATCGAGACTCAGCAAGTTTTAATGCTTCAACCGCCACACTTCTTCGCCGAAGTGATGGCGGTAGTTGCCCGGCTGGAACCGGACTATGCCGACCGAGTGTTCCTGGCGCTGAGAAAGATGGAGATAGGCATCATTGATCGCTCGGAGGTTTACCGATCAGCGATTCGTCTCAGTATTAATCTAAAGCATCATCTTTTCGACACGCTTTATCACGCTGTTGCCATCGAAACATCGGGCGCTACATTAATCACCGCAGACGAAACATACTACCGCAAAGCTCAAGGGTTGGGTCATATTTTGCTATTACAGAATTACAGCGGATGAACAAAGCCAAACTCAAAACCTACGCCCCGCAAGCCCGCAAAGATTTTATTGCGGCCGTCACTGCCCGTGCCCAACGGTTAGGCCTGTTGGAATCCAACGGTCAATTCGTGGTTGCCCCGGCAGACATGGCGGGCGATCTGGTTATTATTGCCGGGCAATCCTGGCCTGCCAAGATCAGCCACCAAAGAGATAAGCTGACCGCCCGTATAAACCAAGAGGGTTTTCATCAAACGCTGGAAGCAGTGGCTTACACCTGGTTTAACCGCTTTGCTGCCTTAAGGTATATGGAAATCCACGATTACCTCAATCACGGGTATCGGGTGCTGTCCAGCAGGGAAGGGGGCTTGCCGGAAATCCTCACGCATGCGACTGAACTGGCACAAAACGGCGAATTACCCAGCCTTAATGCACAAAAGGTTAAAGTACTCAAACTGGCAGGCAACCAGGACGGCGAACTTTACCGCTTAACATTGATAGCACAGTGTAACGCGCTATCCAGCGCCATACCTTTCCTGTTTGAACGTATCGACGACGAAACCGAATTGTTATTGCCGGACAATTTGTTATTGACGGATTCAGTCGTTGCCAAACTGGTTGCAGCGATACCTGAAGAGGATTGGAGCCAGGTCGAAATCATCGGCTGGCTATACCAGTTTTATATCAGCGAGAAAAAAGACCAGGTCATCGGCAAGGTGGTGAAATCCGAGGATATTCCCGCCGCCACCCAGCTTTTTACGCCCAACTGGATCGTGCAGTACCTGGTGCAAAACAGCGTCGGGCGCTTATGGCTGATGGCTAATCCTGCATCAACCCTAAAAAGCCAGTGGACTTATTATATCGAACCCGCCGAGCAAACGCCGGAAGTGCAAGTCCAGCTTGATGCGCTGATTCAATCGCGCATCAATCAAGACTCCCCTCTCCCTCAGGGAGAAGGGCCGGGGGAGAGGGGAGGTAGTACGCTAAACCCAGAGACCATTACCGTCCTCGATCCCGCTTGCGGTTCCGGTCATATCCTGGTGGAAGCCTACGAAGTGTTGAAGGCAATATATCTGGAGCGCGGCTACCAGTCTCGCAGCATTCCGCGCCTGATCCTTGAAAAAAACCTGTTTGGCCTGGACATCGACGACCGCGCCGCGCAACTGGCGGGCTTTGCCTTGTTGATGAAAGCCCGCGCCGATGACCGGCGGTTGTTCGACAACCCACCCAAGCTTAATGTACAAGCCTTGCAGGATAGCAAGGGGCTGGATGCCAATGAATTGGCTCAAGTATTGTCGGGTTACGCTTCGCTAACCCGACCTACGATTGCATCCCTGCTGGACACCTTTGTTCATGCCAAAACGTTCGGCTCACTGATTCAAATTCCACCTAATCTAAATGCGCAATTGTCTATGATGGAAGCCAATTTGAAATTGGCTATTCAGAATGGCAACCTTCTTGCTCAACCGGCGGCATTTAATCTGTTACCGTTAGTTCGGCAGGCGCTAATTTTGGGTATGCAGTTTGATGCTGTGGTGGCTAATCCGCCTTATATGGGTGGCAAGGGAATGAATGCGGCGTTGAAAGAGTATGCCAAGCTTACATTTCCAGATAGCAAATCTGATTTGTTTGCCATGTTTATCGAGCGGGGTTTTGAGTGGTGCAAACCGTCTGGCTTTAACAGTATGGTGACGATGCAAAGCTGGATGTTTTTGTCGTCGTTTGAGGGAATGCGCGAGAAACTGCTGGCAGACCGAACCATTATCACAATGGCGCATTTAGGAGCGCGTGCGTTTAGCGAAATTTCAGGTGAAGTTGTGCAAACGACGGCGTTTGTGCTGCAAGGTCAACATTTCAGTGGTTACAAACCGGTGTTTTTTCGCTTGGTGGATGGGCAAGAAGAACAAAAAGAAACAACTCTTCGAACTGGAAAAAACCGTTTAGAAGCGATGATACAGGATGATTTTGGAAAGATACCCGGACAACCTCTGGTTTATTGGCTTAGCAAACAACTAGTCTCTTCATTTTCAAACAAGAAAATTAGTGATGTCGGGGACACACGGGTTGGGTGCCAAACAAGTGATAACAATAGGTTTTTGAGGTTATGGCATGAGGTGAATTACGATAAATTCCAAGCCGACTGTCCTAATAGGGATATTGCTGCCAAGTCAAATAAGAAATGGTTTCCATACAATAAGGGGGGCAGTGCGCGAAAATGGTTCGGTAACCTGGAATATGTAATCAATTGGGAAAACGATGGTAAAGATGTTTTCGATTTTGCAAGAGGTTTATATGGATCTCCAACTAGGATTGTGAAGAACGGAGATTATTATTTTCGTGAAAGTATTACTTGGTCAAAAGTTTCCAGTGGAGTTCCGTCTTTCCGTTATCAACCTAACGGCGCAGTTTTTGATGTTGCTGGAGCATCGTTGTTTTTCAAGAGCAGCCCGTAGGTTGGGTTAGCGATAGCGTAACCCAACGAATCGAAGCCACTAATGTTGGGTTACGCGATAAAGCCGCTAACCCAACCTACACATCAAACAACCTTGAGCAATGCTTCAACGAATGGCAAACGCAAAACCGCGCCGCCATCATCGAAATGCAACGCTTGGAAGAAGAAAACAACCGCCTCTTCATCGAAGCCTACGGCCTGCAAGACGAACTTTCTCCAGACGTTCCCGAAGCGCAAATCACTCTCATCCGAGCCGACCGCGAAAAAGACTGCCAACGACTGATATCCTACGCCATCGGTTGCATGATGGGACGTTACAGTATTGATAAACCGGGTTTAATCTACGCCCACGCTGGTAATGTCGGTTTCGATCCTAACCGTTACAACACTTTCCCCGCCGATGCCGACGGCATTGTGCCAATCACCGATGAACTCTGGTTTGAGGATGACGCCGCCAACCGTATCCGCGAATTTTTGCTGGCGGTGTGGGGCAACCCCTCACCCCAGCCCTTTCCCCAGGGAGAGGGAGTTGAAGTCAACATGACTTGGCTGGCGGAAAGTTTAGGTCAAAGGGGCGATGAAATGCCGGAAGTAACCATCCGCCGCTACATCGCCGGCAGCTTTTTCAAAGACCACCTGCAAACCTACAAAAAACGCCCGATTTACTGGCTGTTTTCCAGCGGCAAACAAGGCGCTTTCCAAGCACTGGTCTATCTGCACCGCTACCAAGAAGGAACATTATCCCGTCTTCGTACCGAATACGTCGTACCGTTAATGGGAAAACTACAAGCGCGCATCGACATGGTAGAAAAAGATGCCGCAGCCGCTCCTTCAAACGCCGCCCGCAACAAACTGAACAAAGACATCGAAAAGCTCAGGGAAAAACACGTCGAACTCCTCGCCTACGACGAAAAACTCCGCCATTACGCCGACCTCCGCATCAAGCTAGACCTGGATGACGGCGTAAAAGTAAACTACAGCAAGTTTGGCGATTTGCTGGCCGAGGTGAAAGCGGTGACTGGGGGTTAAGGATGAGTAACAATACTGTCGGCTTGATTATACGCAAGCACGTCATGCCCGCCGGGAGCGGGTATCCAGCGCCATGGATGGCAAGCTATAATCCATCCATGGAGTCTGGATTCCGCCAATCCATGCCGGAATGACGATACTGGATTGTGTGATTATGAAATCTGACAAAGTAGAATTAATTAAAAACTACGTCATTACTGCAAAAACTAACAACAGGCTACCCTGCCAGTCACCCTTCGGTTTAATGCAAATAAGTCTGGAACTGATTACGCCGGAATCCAGAACACAGGGATGTGACAGGATACCAGTATGAATAAACAGCCCTGCGTTTATATGCTCTCCAGCCAAAGAAACGGAACGCTTTATGTCGGGGTTACAGCCGACCTGATTAAACGAGTATATCAACACCGTATGGAAATGGTGGATGGTTTCACCAAACGCTATGGGATTCATACATTGGTTTGGTATGAAGTCCATGAGATGATGGAAAGCGACTTTGTGCGCGAGAAACAACTTAAAAAATGGTCGCGGATTGCAAAAATCCACTTGATCGAACAACAGAATCCAGAGTGGCAAGACTTGTGGTCCGAATTGGCCTCGCCATCCATGGCTTCTGGATCCCGGCAATCCCTGCCGGGATGACGGATTAACTGTCTAACATTGTATGCGTCTTTGGAGTGAATATGAAACAAGAGTCATTCGAACCTGTAACTGATGCAGAGGTGTTACGCCAGGCTATAGAGATGTTGGCTATTGGCAATGTTGCGGTTCACCGTGCCCAAGCATCCAACCGCGCTCTGGGAATACCTAATTATTATTCGATTGGTGGTCATGTGGTTTCTGATAGGGAAATTGACGACAAAAGTCATAGAGCTGTCCAGAATGTTTAAATCACTATGATGGTAACAGCTAGGCACTATTTGCACCTGCTTGACGACAGAAGTGAGCGGGGACAGTTATGAGCTTACAACGTATTACTGACTCACTAAATACTTTGTTTACCTCTCATGCCATTGTATTCTGGCACGACGCGGAAGGCGAGTTTTCATCGACGGTGGACAATGTGTCCCTGGAAAATGTAAATCTCGTTCGCTTGAATGAAATGCCCGCGCTACAAGTCAAAATTGATATTGAACGCCAACCCGAACAGCGTTGGCTTCTTTATAGCCCCTACCCAGCGCCTGATCCCAATAAGGACTGGTTACTGGATGTGCGGCTCCGCAGTAAATCATTTTTTGCGGATTCGACTTCAATGGTGCTGGATGATTTGGGATTGTCCTTGCAATCTTTACGTGGGCATTTAAAGGAACGGGCAAAATTTCTTCGTGCTAAGGATCGGGTAGAACGCTTAAAACGGTTGGTGGTGCCTACTGATGGCGCAGACGATCTTGACCGCAAAATGCTGTCTGTTTTGACGCGTGCGGATCAACCTGAATTGTTTTCCATTTTGCAACGCTTGTTTTCCGCTTTGGTATCTGATGGCGAAGTTGAACTCAATACCCAGCCGAAAATTTGGCAGGACATCATCGCCAACGACTTGGGTGAGGCTTTTTGGCTGCTTGTAAAAACTCAGTTAGGCTATTCCGAGCATGAACCCAGTTTGCGTGATTTGTTGTTTCGTATCCTGGTGACCGATTTTTGTCGCTCATTGTTAGTTGAACCACCTGAATCCTTAAATCATTTTGTACTTTCAGATCGAAATCTCGCTGCCAATGCCTCAATCTTTGCCTCCCGATGGCGCTCCGATTTGACACACTACACCAGTTACAATCAGGTCACATCGGATGTAGGACATGACTTAGCGTTGATCCAAGTTTTAAGTGGGCTATCCGCCGATATATTGCGTGATGTCATGACTTTTGAAGAAGTTGAACGCCGTATTATTGGGGATTTGAAGGATAGGGTTCTAAGTGGGGCAGGTGCTATGATGGATTCCTTGGATACTTTCATCGCAAGGCGTAGGGATGGTCATTGGGCAAACAAGATTCTGGCCAATACGAACGATGTGAACCGCGCCCTGGCGGCAAGTTATGATGCTTTGGAAGCCGCTGCAGCCTTTTTGCGGCTGAAAACCAAATACAAGGATGGCTTTAGTTTTGCTTCGGCTGAAGTTGGATACACCTCTTACCAAACAGAGCTATTTCGTTTTGACCAACTCTATCGCCACTTTAACCGAGCGACCGAATTTGTCGAGCCTATGGGCTGGGCAGTGTTACATGAATTAAAACAGGTCATAGAGGCTGCTTATTCAGGCTGGTTTATCCCTCAATTAAGTTCCGCCTGGACCAAGATTTTGGAGGGCGATGAGGGCTTATTGTCATCATGGCAAATACCGGGTGTAATCAATCAACAGAACTTTTTTAGTCAAATTGTAGCGCCTTTGTCAGATGGCGGCGCTAAACGGATTTTTGTGATTATATCCGATGCCTGCCGCTATGAGGTCGCAGAGGAATTGGTTAAGGTAATCAATAGCAAAAGCCGAATAAAAGCAACCTTATCAAGCCAACTAGGTGTGTTGCCCAGCTATACCGGTCTTGGGATGGCATCGCTTTTACCCCATCAGACCTTAGCTTATAAAAATATCAGTAGTTTGGATCTTGCCGCCGATGGTAAGACGGTATCCTCAATGGATCAGCGCAATGTGCATTTAGGCTTATATTCCGGGGTTGTCATTAAGTACGAAGACTTATTGGCAATGGGAAAGGATAAAGGCAGGGAATTTGTCCGTGAACGCCAACTGATCTACATCTACCATGACCGTATCGATTTACTTGGCGATAAACAATCTTCCGAGACTAAAACGTTTGAAGCTGCTGCCGATACGATAGCTGAGCTAGGCCAATTGGTGAGTTTTATTATTAATAGCCTCAATGGTTCTAATGTTTTGGTGACGGCAGATCACGGCTTTATCTATCAGGAATCACCCTTGAAGGAAGCCGATAAATCGACGCTTACCGAACAGCCCGAGGGTACATTAAAAGCTAAAAAGCGCTACTTATTAGGAAAAGGTATCGGTTCCAACAACAAGGTATGGTCTGGAAATACGGCAATGACTTCCGGAACTGAACCGGAAGGCAGTCTCGATTTCTGGATACCCAAAGGCGCAAACCGGTTTCATTTTGCGGGGGGCGCAAGGTTTGTTCATGGTAGCGCTATGCCACAGGAAATTGTTATCCCCGTCATTACAGTTCGAGAAAGCGAATCAGAGTTAACCAAAGCCAAGGCCGTCAGTATCAGTTTATTGGGGGCATCTAATAAAATTGTCACCAACACCCAACGTTTCGAGTTTATCCAGAATGAGGCAATCTCTGAAAAAGTGCTGGCACGTTCTTTTGTGATTTCATTACGCGATGGCGAAAAATCCATAAGTGATGAACAGACGGTCACCTTTGACAGCACATCGCAACTTCTTGATGAACGCAAGCGTTCGTTGTTGCTCACGATTTTGTCGGGTTCGTATGACCGTAACAAAGACTATTACCTGATTGCTCGTGATGCGGCCACAAAAGTGGAAGTGCTTCGAGTGCCTCTTAAAGTTGATTTGGCCTTCAGCAACGATTTCTAAGATTGATGATAAACGAAAATACATTGGCTGCGGAAGTTGAACAAAGTCTGGATGACCTGTTAAATGAAAGTTTCGCAGGCAAGGTAGTCCGCAAGGACTTAACCAAGCTGATAAAGGAAGGCGCTAATGTGCCGGTCTATGTGCTGGAATATTTACTTGGCATGTACTGCGCCAGCAACGACGAAGAAACTATTCAAGCGGGTTTAAAAAACGTTAAGCGAATTTTGGAGGATAACTATGTTCGGCCAGACGAGGCCGAGAAGGTTAAATCCAAAATCCGGGAAAGCGGCAGTTACAAGGTCATCGATAAAGTCACCGTCAAGTTGAATGAGAAAAGGGATGTCTATGAGGCGTTACTGGCTAATCTTGGCGTAAAAAACGCCGAAATTTCTGACAGGTTTGTGCGCGACTTTGAGAAATTACTGGTAGGAGGCATTTGGTGTATTGTTACGGTTCTTTACCAATTTGAGGAAAACCAGAAGAGTTCACCGTTCATTGTCACCGACGTAAAACCCATCCAGATGCCCAACATGGATATGTTGGATTTATTTGAAAGCCGGAAACTGTTTTCTGATGACCAATGGATAGATGTTCTGCTCCGTTCCACCGGGATGGAACCATCATGCTTTAAGGAAAGGGTGAAATGGCATTTGCTGGCACGCATGATCCCGCTTGTAGAAAATAATTATAACTACTGCGAGTTGGGGCCGCGCAGTACCGGAAAAAGCCATATCTATAAAGAAATCAGCCCTAACAGCATTCTGGTTTCAAGCGGGCAAACCACGGTAGCAAACTTGTTCTATAACATGGGCGCCCGTAAAGTGGGATTGGTCGGCTTATGGGATGTCGTGGCTTTTGATGAAGTTGGCGGGATAAATTTTAAGGACAAAGACGGTATTCAAATTATGAAGGATTACATGGCTTCAGGATCCTTCAGCCGGGGCAGGGAGTCTATTAACGCTAACGCTTCTATGGTGTTCATTGGCAACATTAACCAGAGCGTTGAATCAATGGTGAAAACCTCACATTTATTGGCACCCTTTCCTGATGTGATGATTGACTCGGCTTTTTTTGATCGTTTCCATGCTTATGTCCCAGGGTGGGAAATACCCAAGATGCGGCCTGAATTTTTTACGAATCAGTACGGAATGATCGTTGATTATCTTGCTGAGTTTTTACGGGAAATGCGTAAAAGGAATTTTGCTGATGCGATTGATAGATGGTTTAAGCTGGGCAATAACCTGAATCAGCGTGACACCATTGCTGTGCGACGAACGACATCAGGGCTGCTGAAACTGCTGTGTCCTCATGGTGACTATGAAAAAGATATTGTTCGTAAATGTCTGGAATATGCGCTGGAATCAAGACGCAGAGTTAAAGAGCAGTTGAAAAAAATAGGCGGTATGGAATTTTACGATGTGCATTTTAGTTACATTGATTTGGAGGATAGTCAGGAGCGTTTCATTACCGTACCCGAACAGTCATCTGGCGCCTTAATCCCTGAAGGCAGGTTGCATCCTGGAACATTGCATACGATCAGTATGGGATCATCCGAAATGCCAGGAACTTACCGCCTGGAAATCCAAGCTATCAGCGGCAATGGCAAAATCAATGTATCAGGCGCTGCGCCACGCGAATCGGTGAAAGTGGCATTTGATTATTTCAAAGCCAATGCAATGCGGGTGGAATCAAAGGGGTGAATCAAAGGGGTCAGACTCGATTGATTTATGGTTTTTAGCGTAGTATAATGCCTTTTTTCTGAACCAGAGAGTAGGTTATGGCACGTTTACCTAGATTTGTGATCCCCGATCAACCCCAACATGTGATTCTTCAGGGCAATAATCGAGCAGAAATCTTCTGCACCGATGCCGATTATAATTTCTATCTTGAAAAGTTGAAATTGGCCTGTGATAAACACGGATGCTCTGTTCATGCTTATGTGCTAATGACCAACCATGTCCATCTGCTTATTACGTCGCACCTCGAACAAAGCCTGGGTAATGCCATGCAAATGCTGGGACGTTACTATGTGCAATACTACAACTATTGCTACCGGCGCACCGGCACACTCTGGGAAGGCCGTTACAAAGCGACCCTGATTGATCCTGAAGCTTATCTATTAACCTGTATGCGTTATATAGAGTTGAATCCGGTGCGGGCAGGCATGGTATCTGATCCTGCAGAATATCCTTGGTCAAGTTATCATCAAAACGCACTGGGGCAGCTAAGTGATTTAGTTGTGGCTCATTCAGAATATTTGCGTTTGGGTGATA
>NZ_JBKKBJ010000011.1:0-3413 GCF_046714055.1 Methyloglobulus sp.
CATTGATGCAGGTAAGTTGACAGCGCTTGTTGGCCCGAATGGTTGCGGCAAAAGCACCTTATTAAACCTACTTGCTTTTATCGAAAAGCCTAGCTTAGGCCACATCCTGTTTTTTGGGGAACACGCCCGGCCGGAAAATTGCTTAGTCTACAGGCGGCGTATCGGTTATCTGCAGCAAAAGCCCTATATGTTGCACGGAACTGTCCTGGATAATCTCAATCTGGCGCTGAAATTGAGAGGCATACCGAAAAATTTATGGCAAAACAGGATTGATAAGATTTTAGAACGCCTGAATATCGGTCATCTCAAAGTTCATAAGGCCGCAAGTTTATCGGGCGGGGAATTGCAAAAAACGGCTTTAGCACGGACGCTGGTGACCGATCCAAACGTCTTGTTGCTCGATGAACCGTTCAGCTATCTCGATCAAGACAGCAATCCGTTATTGGAACAGGTTATTAGCGAGTATCTCCACGAAATGCAAGCAACCCTGATTTTCAGTACGCACGACAGGTTACAGGCCTTGGCGCTTGCTGATGAAGTCATTTCGCTGGTAAAAGGTGAGCAAATCAAATCCCCCCTTGTTAACCTGTATCACGGTGTGTGTAAGCAGCATGTATTCAGTACCGGTAAAATAGACATCGTATTGACAGCCGATGTAGTCGATTGCCAGCATGTTTCGATTGATCCACATGAGTGTGTGTTATCCAGGCAGCCTTTGGTTTCCAGTATCCGTAACCAGTTTCAGGGGAAGGCGTTGGCTATCTCGGAGGAAATGGGCAGAGTCAGGGTGGCGGTTGACGCGGGTGAGATTTTTCAGGTATTAATCACCTATGAAGCGCTAAATGACATAAAAATCCATCTAGGTGAACAGGTTTGGGTGAGTTTTAAATCAAATTCAGTTGTTGCTTTCTGATGCCTTTTGTTGGATTTCAGCTTATCATGCCGCCAATTATGACTAAATGTTAATCGACAATGATGAAAGACTATAGATTCGCGTTGTTTTTATTATGCTTGGTGTTACCAGGCTGCGGACAGCCTGGGCCATTGTATTTGCCTTCCGATAAGCCACCTATCTACGTGGAGCCAGAACCGGCACCTGAAACAAAAGACAAAGAGACAAGACCAGAACCGCCGCCACAACCGAAAATCAAGCAACCCGCAAAAAAACAATAACAATGGATTATTTTAACTACCGAAACGACGAATTATTTGTTGAAGATGTTTCTGTACAGGACATCGTCTATCAACAGGGCAGCCCTTGTTACATTTATTCACGGGCAACATTAGAAAGGCACTGGAAAGCATTTGACCATGCTTTTGGTAAGCAAACACATCTCATCTGCTATGCGGTTAAGGCCAATTCCAATATTGCCATTTTGAATCTGTTGGCACGCTTGGGTTCCGGGTTTGATATTGTGTCATTAGGTGAGTTGGAACGGGTTATCGCAGCCGGAGGCGACCCGAAAAAAATTGTTTTTTCTGGAGTCGGTAAACGCGAGGACGAGATACTAGCAGCGCTGAAAACCGGCATACGCTGCTTTAATATTGAAGTCAGCGGCGAATTGGACCGGATTAACCTGCTTGCTGGGCAGTTGGGTATTGTCGCGCCAGTCTCTTTTCGGGTAAATCCCGATGTGGATGCCAAAACGCACCCCTATATCTCTACCGGATTAAAAGAGAACAAATTCGGCATTGATATCGAGCTAGCCTTGGTTGAATACCGGCGTGCAGCGGCAATGCCCAATGTCGAGGTTGTGGGCATAGATTGCCACATCGGCTCGCAGTTGACAGAATCCGGGCCATTCCTGGACGCCCTGGATCGGATACTTGATCTGGTCAATGCCCTTAAAACCGAAGGAATCCACCTCCATCATCTGGATTTAGGCGGAGGGCTGGGGATTTGCTATAAAGATGAGCAGCCACCAGAACCGTCCGAATACATACAGGCGATTTTGGCGCGTCTAGGCACACAAGAGTATGAAATTCTTCTCGAACCAGGCCGCGCTATCGTCGGTAACGCCGGAATTTTGGTGACCCAGGTTGAATACCTGAAAACCACGCAGCATAAAAATTTTGCAATCGTTGACGCTGCGATGAATGATTTGGTGCGCCCGACCTTGTACAGCGCTTGGCAGGATATTATTCCGGTTATCAAGCAAAGTGATGCAGACGAACAGCATTGGGATATAGTCGGCCCCGTGTGCGAGACTGGCGATTTCCTTGGCAAAAATCGGGCCTTAAAGATCAACCAAGGCGATTTATTGGCGATACGTTCATCCGGCGCGTATGGATTTAGTATGAGTTCCAACTACAATTCCAGGCCTCGTGTCCCCGAGATAATGGTTGATGGGACAAAAGTGCGTGTGATCCGTGAGCGGGAACGCATTGCACATCTCTGGGCGGGGGAACATCTGTTGGCCTTGTAACAGGGAGACACGTATGGGACTGAGTGGAGTTCGTGTTTGTGACTATTCCCCACGAAGGACACGAAGTTTTCAATAGTTTGAATTCATAGAATCATATTCTTCGTGTCCTTCGTGACCTTTGTGGTAAATACTTTCACAGCCCAATAATTAGTTTAATACCGAAAAATGATTAATTTCACAAAAATGCACGGACTGGGGAATGACTTCGTAGTGATCGACGCGATCAACCAGTCCATTAATTTGTCCCCGGAGCAAATCCGTTTCATGGCTGACCGTCACTTTGGTGTGGGCTTTGATCAACTGCTGCTGGTTGAAAAACCGGTGAGCAACAACGCTGACTTTAAATACCGCATTTTTAATGCTGACGGCAGTGAAGTCGCGCAATGCGGTAATGGCGCCCGCTGTTTTGCGCGGTTTGTGCGCGAAAAAAACTTGTTCAGTGGCGATGAGATAAGAGTCGATACGAACACGAGCCAACTTGTACTTAAGCTGACTGAAAATGATCTGGTTACGGTCAACATGGGAATACCCAGACATACGCCAGTTGAGATTCCTTTGCTTGCCACCCAAGAATCGCAAACGTATTCTGTCGAAACTGACGGCACGTTAACAGAGTTCGGTGCGGTGTCCGTGGGCAATCCTCATGCTGTCATTCAAGTGGAGAACATCAATCTGGCTCCGGTGACTGAATTAGGGCTGATCTTGGAAAGTCATCCATTATTTCCTGAACGGGCTAATATTGGTTTTATGCAGGTGGTTAACCGTAACCATATCAAGCTTCGTGTTTACGAGCGCGGCACAGCGGAAACTTTGGCCTGCGGTAGCGGCGCTTGCGCCGCTGTGGTCGTAGGCATTGAACAACATTTACTGGATTACGACGTCACGGTCGACCTGACTAGCGGTCAGCTTACGATTAGCTGGGCAGGCCGTGGAGAGCCGGTATTCATGACGGGCCCTGCGATCACTGTTTTTGATGGGAAAATAAGC
>NZ_JBKKBJ010000012.1:0-18019 GCF_046714055.1 Methyloglobulus sp.
TTGGAAGCAATCACTAGCGCGATTACAGCGGCGGTAAGGAAAAACCCTGAAACGGGCTTACTTTTTACGGCTCTACGGGCTTGGGTCATGTTCACCTCAATATGTTAATTATGATGAGATTGCAAAAAGTGACTAACGCTTGGGCAAACTCTGTAGTTCTTTAAAAACAAAGAACGCTCATAATTGACTAAAGCACACAACGTGCCAATTTTGTAAATTCAATATAATTCCTATATTTATCAATGCTTACAGGATGTGATGGTGCTTTAGCGGGGCGGAAAAGAAACAAGCTCGATTGAGCATGACGCATTGATTTTGTGCGTTGGTTTCTTGAAATGCACCAATTCGGAGAGTTGGTTGCAGGGTATAGCGCCAGTAATGAATGAAAGTGGATGATTTTGTGGACAAAAAAATTAGCAAAGCAGGACGGGCATGTTGCCCATGCACGCTAACTTAGACTCTAAAGTGGGTGGTTAAATCAGTCATGAAGCCTGGGAAAAATGGCCAATGCAGATGTTTGATTGTGTGTAGGGGGCAGGCCTTGTGCCTTCCAAACCGTAGCCAAATCATCTAATGGGGTGTTGATGGTCACTAGCTAATTTTTGTCATGTACAGGCGTGTCCGATAACTGTTGTTCAACAATTTCATGAATCTTAAGTTCTTCAATAAGTTTTTTGACGGTTGGCGAAGGCCCTGGCTTTTCATAACCTTTTGGCCAATCATCCCATCCATAACCCCAACGCCAAGGTGCAGGGAACCAAGGAGATCCACCCAAACGGACGCCGGGATACATAATGTTTCCCACAATGCTCTTTTTGTTATTCACACACTGCATGAGTTCCTGGTCGGCGTCCTTACGGTCTTGTTTACTGCCTCCACACCAATATGAAATATCATGCACAATACAACAGGCTAACCATGAATCATCAGGCCATCGCGAACACCCATCGGTAGTAAAAATAAAATCAGGCTGGTTTATTGGTGTTGTAGAATCCAAACTAGTGCGCTTTTTTCTGCAAAACTCTTCAGCAACCCGCTCAACTGCATTTCTCATCGGCTTGTTTTTGGTATAAGGCTCGATAGACATGCGGGATTCCAGTGTCGTACAGCCAATCAATACGCGGCCCACAATTAAACAGATCAGCAAGCTATTGCTTATTGGCAATATCGAACAGGCATCTTTCATCTTAGGCGTTAACAACCTTTAAAATTTTCCAGTTTAAGCATCAGTTTTGAAAGTGTGCCCATAAATAACTAAAATGTGCTGTCAATGTGATTGCAATTTCGACGGGCAACAATGCTGATGCTTAACAGCCTCGACTCATAGTAATGACTGCTCATGGCTCAATCACACTGCAAATCTTTAAAACCAAAAACTGTCATTTTTTTGCATACATCCTTATAAATTAATACCGGATTTCCATCTTTGTCTTCGATATTGTCATTTTTGACCAGAATATTCGCTGCTTTGAAAAGGTAATCCTGCACTGATTCCGGGGAATAGCCTTGAACCTCGGTCAATTTGTAACGGGTGGGAGTTCCGTTAACCACCTTTCGTATTTGCCGCAGCAGTCGTAGCTGGTCTGGTTCTTCCAGCTTTACGTCTCTCTCGAAACTTGGTGCGTACATGCGTTGGAAAGTGAGATGCCAAATGTTGCAATGCTCGATTGGTTTTTTCGGATCTTCCTTCGCTTGCACGTAAGGATTTAAGTCCTTGGAGGTAACGTTTACACCCAGATCTCGCATAAGACCAACCCGGCGAGTGAATAAAAGTACGTCGGATGAGGCCGCCACGTTGGTGTCGAGGAAAAAATCGTACCAATGGCGAGTATCGGCCTTTTGTACATCCTCCGACAACTCCTGGTAAGGAAAAGCATCCGCCACGAACAGGAAACAACCTTTGGGCTTTTGCGGATTCTTATAGAGCTTATCGACAATATTGACAAGAGGCTCGACACCCAGATTGTCGGAGGGGCCGCCGTCGATTAAATGCTCATAGTTTTGTGTCGCGTCACCCAACTCATCCCCAGAAAGCGCCCTGTCTTTGATAGTGTAGTCTTTCAAGGTAATATCGTGGAAAACGACAGGGAAGGAACTGGAAGCCATGACAGCGTTAGCCACTGGGTAGGTATCCAAGCGGGAGTTTAACCTGTCTTCGAATTGCTCATCGCTGAATACGAACTGCAGCCCATTAGTATAGCTAGTGGCGTTAATGAGAATTCGCGGTGTACCCGGTATTGGCGATCTACCCTGATTCATATCCTTGAACTGCTTTTCGTCGAACAATTTGCTATCGATTTCCTGTAGCATCATATCGCTACGGTTGAAGTTAGTGAACCAATAACGCGCTATGTTCCTAGGATCTAACCAGCGACCTAGCCAAAACAATTCAAAATTGGTGCGAAAACGGTTACGTAGTTCCGTTGGGTTCCATAGTTCTGGGTCACAGCCATATAGGCCATAATAGGCGGCGACTAATGAGCTGCCCGATACCGAAGAAATCACTGCCGTCTTTTGCAGAATGCCCAGTTTCTCTAATTCAAGTAGCACAGCAGTGGAAAAGTTGGCGGCCCTGCTGCCGCCCCCAGACATGGCGATGCCAATGAGCACGCCATTTGGCAGGTCATCGATGGTTAAGTTTTTCGAGGCTCTGGTGCTTGTCAGACCAGTCTGCTTATGGATTTGACGAGACAGCTTTGGTTGGTCACAGTGGGTTTTCCAGGCTCTAGGGGGTGCAGTATCGACACTTTTGGGCAGCAACGGTGGCAACGGTTCGTTGTGCATGGTATCGATGAGTATGCTACCGCAGCTGCACAGTACAGATGCCATAATCAACCACACTAAAATGTACCTTGGAGAAAACTTCTGCCAACGCTTTACAAGGCTAATCTCAATTCTCGTCATGGAATTTCCTTAATTTAGCGGTTTGAAGTCCAAATAGTACGTAAAAGTACTATTAGAATCAAATTCGCTGCTATATGAGAGACACCCTGTCACGGCATGTCTGATGTTTTTTATTGAGGATTGAGCAGGGTATGAACGCTTCAGCACCGATCAAGGTGCTAATTGAGCTTGTAACCCTAAACCCACGGAAATTACCTAATCGTGTTGATGCAATCCAGCAAGCCTCGACGGAGTGTGACAAAATCGAGGGGTTCGAAGCCTTGAAACTCTCGATTTAGTAAGCTTTATTGAGGTTACTTGCTGATTATAAGCAGCCCGATGATCGTGAATGTTGTAATCACGGATATTCCCATCCACTAAAGCGGCACTGTGAATGCCACCCAGGTTATTGCCGTTCATGGGTCGTCTTGGGTCAGTTGGCATAGGAACTACCCAGGAACTACCGCTGCTTAAGCGTTGCAGTTCTTTGGGCATGTCTCCGCCTGTGTCGGTAACATCACCAAGTGGTCTTTTTTGGTTTTTATCCGCCCGGCGGGTATGAGCATTTCGCCTTTTTCAAGGTCGATTTCACTCCACGACGCGTGACATAATTCGGTTTTGCGTAAAGCCAGCATAAAGGGCAGGTACAAGGCCAGCTTATAGCCCCGGATAACATCCGGTCTGGTAAAGCCCAGCCAGATAACACTTGATCTCCGTATCTGTTAGTGGCATAGGTGTCCCCTTTTTTGAAAATACTGTAAAACAGCCAGAAATTTCCAAAAAAAGGGGGCAAAAAAACGGGTAAAAATATCGGCTTTCAGTGGTTTTGAGTGGGGCTGTCTGGGTACAAAAAAACCGTAAACCATTGAAATATAATTGTTTGTGTGCCTACAGGCTATAGTACATGTCATATTCGACTGGGTGTGTGCTCATACGGATACGGGTGACTTCAGCCATTTTGAGGTCGATGTAGCCGTCAATCGCATCGTTGGTGAATACACCGCCACGGGTCAAGAAGTCACGGTCTTTGTCCAGCGCTTCCAAGGCTTGGTCGAAAGCGTGGCAGACTTGTGGGATCAGCTTTTCTTCTTCCGGTGGCAAGTCGTATAAGTCCTTGTCCATGGCTTCGCCAGGATGGATTTTGTTTTGGATACCATCCAAGCCCGCCATCATCATCGCTGCGAACGCCAAGTAAGGGTTAGCTGTGGAGTCAGGGAAACGCACCTCAATACGGCGGCCTTTTGGGTTGCTGACGTGTGGGATACGAATGGAGGCAGAACGGTTACGTGCCGAGTAAGCCAGCATAACAGGGGCTTCAAAGCCGGGTACTAAGCGTTTGTAGCTGTTGGTGGAGGCATTGGTAAAAGCGTTTAATGCCCGTGCGTGGTTAATGATACCGCCAATGTAAAATAGGGCGGTTTCAGAAAGGTCGCCGTACAGGTGACCAGCAAACAGGTTGACGTCACCTTTAGCGAGTGATTGGTGTACATGCATACCATTACCGTTATCGCCAACCAGGGGTTTAGGCATGAAGGTTGCGGTTTTGCCGTAAGCGTGGGCAATGTTGGCAATTACGTATTTCAACGTCAGCACTTCATCGGCTTTTTTGACTAGGGTGTTGAATTTGACACCGATTTCGCACTGTCCGGCAGTTGCCACTTCATGGTGATGCACTTCGGTGACCAAGCCCATTTCTTCCATTGTCGAACACATGGCAGAACGTATGTCTTGCAATGAATCGACTGGTGGTACGGGGAAATATCCGCCTTTAATGCCGGGACGGTGACCGATATTGCCGTCAGGATAGACTTTTTCTGAGTTCCAGCCCGCTTCTTCAGAGTCCACTTTGTAGAAAGAGCCGCTCATGTCAGTGCCCCAGCGTACATCGTCGAATATGAAGAATTCATTTTCAGGGCCGAAAAACGCGGTATCGGCAAGCCCGGTTGACTTTAAATAAGCTTCCGCACGCTTTGCGATGGAGCGGGGATCGCGTTCATAGCCTTGCATGTTTTTAGGTTCGATAATGTCGCAACGCAAGATCAAGGTTTTTTCATCATAGAAGGGATCCATCACGGCTGTCGATGCTTCAGGCATCAAGATCATGTCGGATTCGTTGATGTGTTTCCAGCCTGCGATGGAAGAGCCGTCAAACATTTTGCCTTGTTCAAAGGTGTCTTCATCAATGCTATGGGCCGGGAAAGTGACGTGTTGCTCCTTGCCACGGGTATCGCAAAAACGAAAATCGACGTATTTCACGTCATTTTCTTTTATCATTTTTAGTACGTTTGCTGCTGACATTTACATTGTCTCCTGGAATGTTGTATAGGTGCTGTGAATTATTCGGCGATAACGATACCATTTTTTTTAATGGGTATGCCACTAAAAAAAACAGATCGTGAAAAACGCCTGAAAGTGTTGCCAGGCCGACTCAACATGACACCATAATGGTGCGTAGTTGTTTAAAAAGCACAATATTGAGGCAGCATTTTTATAGGTTTGTTGCATAAACCCAATGAAATTCGTTTTTTTACAACTGGCATAGTATGTGCTAAAGTATCTTACGACAACTACTTAGAAAAATTAATTGAGGATATTCCATGAACAATAAGACTAATAACGTCGGTCTAATCAAGCCTTTAGTTTTAGCGATAGCTGTACTCCCCGCAGTATGCACAGCAGAAGCCAAGAGCTTGACAGAGGCCGGCACTTTGCTTGAGGCAATGGGTGACCCCAATGAAAGCTCTTTAATGAAAAATTTGGGGGTGAAAGTTGGCGGTTGGCTTAATGCGGGCGTGACTTATAACGCCAATAACCCAAGCAATAACTTTAATGGCCCGGTTACTTTTGGGGATCGTTCTGCCGAGCCACAGATAAACCAGTTGAATTTGTACATACAGAGAGCTGTCGCCACAGAAGGGGATTCTTGGGATGTGGGCGGTCGTTTTGATTTTATGTTTGGCACCGACTCCATTTTTACGCAAGCCTACGGGGTTCCTGCTTTCGATGTAAATACAGGACAACCCTTGAACAGGGGTAGCTGGGACCTTAATTTCCTCGGCAGCAATGACAATCGTTTTTATGATATTGCCTTGCCCCAAGCTTACGCGGAGTTTTATGTCCCTGTCGGCAATGGCCTGAATGTCAAGGCTGGTCACTTTTATACGCCGATTGGCTATGAAACAGTTCCCGCCCCTGACAACTTCTTTTACACCCATGCTTACACCATGCAATATGGCGAACCGTTTACCCATACAGGCGTGATGGGCAACTACGCAGTCGATAGTAATTGGTCTGTTATGGGCGGCGTTATCACCGGCAGCGCCACCGGCGGCTGGGATGGAGGTTGGGACAGGCAGTTGGGTAACTGGTCAGGCTTAATGGGTGCCACCTGGACAAGCACTGAAAAGGGCACCTCGTTTAATGCTAGCGGCACTTATGGTGGAACATCCGAACACAGCAGCCAAGACTGGGCAATGTACAGCTTGGTGCTGAAGCACAATATCACCGATAAATTCCACATGATGTTACAACATGACCATGGTTACGCTAACAATGTGGTCACTTCGTCCGCAGCCCCTGGCATTCCTGTAGATGCCGAGTGGTATGGCATCAACACACATTGGACTTATGATGTCCTGGATAACTTGGCTGCTGGTGTCCGTGCCGAGTGGTTCCGAGATCAAAAAGGCTTCCGCGTTTGTTCACCTGGCCGTGTGGCCGCAGCGACTGATGGTGCCAACAATAGTTATGCAACCGGCGGCGCAAACACTTCCGGCTGTACGGCAGGAAGTTATTACGCAGTTACCGCCGGCGTAAACTGGAAACCGATGAAATGGCTGAATGTTCGTCCGAATGTCCGTTATGACTGGGTAGACGCAAGCACATTTGCTGGTAGCGGGTCAACTTTCGGGCCATTCGGGGACGGTAACAATGACCAATTCCTGTTCTCGACAGACTTCAATATTAACTTTTAACCCGGTAGTCTGGGACAAATCCCAACCTCACAACAAAAATGCGCCTTCGGGCGCATTTTTTTTATTCAATAACTCAGCTTGTGACATTGAGATTTAGCAGATTATTACGATTTGCACAGGATCAGCTATTGCAAAAGAAAAACCAGGATTGAGGTTAGCCTCTCAAATAACTTCGATTCAGTTTCCTGATGAGAGGATTGTTCATTCGGCCAGGATCCCCTGCAAAGAAAATTTTTATGCCTTTGCCTGGGTATGGAAAAATTATGTCATATCGAATCGGGGTTATAGTGCTGATAGCAGTTTTTGCACCAATAGTGATCATAAATATTTGGATTGCACCAAAAAAAATGCAATGATTGCAATTTGCATCTGAATATTTGCCCATGTCGGGAGTAAATATTGGAGTTTGATTGATGGTTATGTTGGTGTTTGTACGTATATGCTTACAAATAATCAGGCGATATAGTAGACCCATAAAACTTAAAGAACTATACTGTAAGCCAGCATGGATGCAATGTAGTAAAAAAATCAGGAGTTTATGGATATCTTGTCATTGACGAGATACAGGTAGCGTTGCGGTTAAAAGCCACGCTAGCCTGATTAACGAAGTAAGCCCAGGGTTCTTAGATTTTGGCTACGTAACCATTTTAAGGTTTCCATATTTTACGGTTACTTAGCTAAATATTAAGCGTTAAAGGTTTTCTTTTTATTCCGATTGGCACAGTCTGTGCTTTAACAATTCAAGCGAACCCCTTTGCATGCAAACGGTTCCTCTTCCATAGAGGGATGGAATTCCTGGTTCTCTTGGTTGTTAACTTGATTAAGGAGCACGTAATGAAACTGATAACCGCAATTGTTAAGCCTTTTAAACTCGATGATGTCCGAGAGGTGCTGTCAGAACTTGGGGTATCTGGTGTAACAGTCACTGAAGTAAAAGGCTTTGGTCGTCAAAAAGGGCACACCGAGCTTTATCGCGGTGCCGAGTATGTGGTTGATTTTTTGCCCAAGGCTAAGGTTGAGGTTGCCGTCACAGAGGCTTTGGTCGATCAGGCAGTGGTTGCGATTAGCAAGGCGGCCAATACTGGGAAAATAGGTGACGGCAAAATTTTTGTAACTAATTTAGAACAGGTGATCCGCATACGCACCGGCGAAACTGGCGAAGAAGCACTTTAAAGGGGATTGAGATGAAAAAAAGATTTTCGGGTTTATTGGGTATGGCTTGGCTGTTGCTGTTACTGGGTTTTTCGGGTTTTGTGTCCGCTGAAGAGGCGGCCGCAGTCGTAGCGCCTACCGTCAATAAAGGTGATACGGCGTGGATGATCGTTGCGACTGTCCTGGTCATACTGATGGTGATTCCAGGTTTGGCATTATTCTACGGCGGTATGGTACGGGCCAAAAATATGCTGTCGGTGTTGATGCAGGTTTTCATTATCTTCTCAATGATGGCGATTTTGTGGGCGATTTATGGTTACAGCATTGCCTTTACCGAAGGTAACGCCTTCTTTGGCGGCTTGAGCAAGCTGTTCCTGATAGGCATCACCCCCGATTCTATGGCGGCGACGTTCAGTAAGGGCGCTTATGTCCCTGAATATATCTATGTAGCTTTCCAGTTGACTTTCGCGGCCATTACGCCAGCCCTGATTGTCGGCGCTTTCGCCGAGCGCGTTAAATTTTCGGCGGTGCTATTGTTTATGCTGCTCTGGTTTACCTTTTCCTATTTGCCAATAGCGCACATGGTTTGGTATTGGGCTGGCCCGGATGCTTATACCGATGCTACAACCGCAGAAGCTGCCGGTGCAACAGCGGGGTTTATATTCCAAAAAGGGGCATTGGATTTTGCGGGTGGCACAGTGGTCCATATCAATGCCGGTGTCGCAGGCTTGGTGGGCTGTTTGATGATAGGCAAACGCATTGGTTTCAAAAAAGAATCACTGGCTCCACATAGCGTGACGATGACCATGATTGGTGCGTCGTTACTGTGGGTAGGCTGGTTTGGTTTTAACGTAGGGTCTAATCTTGAGGCCAACGGCTTGGCAGCCTTGGTATTTGTGAATACGCTACTTGCCAGTGCGGCTGCTACTCTGTCATGGATAGCAGCAGAGTGGATTATCAAAGGTAAACCCAGTATGTTAGGCGGCGCTTCCGGGGCTGTCGCAGGATTGGTAGCGATTACTCCGGCTTGTGGTTGGGCTGGGCCTATGGGCGCTATTGTCCTGGGATTGGTCGTTGGCGCAGTCTGCTTCTGGGGGGTTACCGGCCTGAAAAGCAAGCTGGGTTATGATGATTCCCTGGATGCTTTCGGTGTACATGGCATAGGCGGGACGATTGGCGCCATAGGCACCGGGATTGTCGCTTCTCCGAGCTTGGGCGGAACGGGCGTTTGGGATTATGTGGCAAATGGAGTCGCTGAATTTAATATCGCCGCCCAAGTCACCAGCCAGTTATGGGGCGTTGGGGTTTGTATAGTCTGGTCTGGCACGGTTTCTTTCATCGCTTATAAACTCGTGGATGTGTTGATAGGGCTTCGGGTGACTGAGGAAGTCGAGCGTACAGGCCTGGATATTTGCGAACATGGTGAGTCAGCTTATCATGATTAGCTAGGTTTTTTTACATCATCTGTGCAGCTGGGTGGTGGGCAAACTGCTTTTACTGCCCACCACCATTTAAATAGTTACAAATGGTGGGCTAAAGCACTCTGCACACGGATTACACCTTACCGCGTTTATCGCCCTCCACGACCGTGACCATTTGCCGTTCGCAGGAATCCTACGTTAGTTTCGACTGATTGATTGTCTTTATACACTCCGCTATTCTTCAAGTCACTGGTTTCCTGATGGGCTGTATTCAAGCCAGTTTGCAAGGCGCTAATTGTTCCGGTGATTCTCTGGAGATCTGATGCCAACGATGCAATTTTTTCATTGGTCGTCGTCATCTGAGCTTGCAGCTGGTTGACCTGCTGGGTTAGATCGTCGGATGCTGCCTTGGTCATCGGAAGCAAAAACAGGGCAAAGATAAACAAGCTTTGTAAAAACGGTTTATTGGTATAGAACATTGGTATTCTCCTCTGACAGTCTAAAATTGGCTCGGTGTGCCGTGACACTTACATCGATAAAACAATCAAGGCACTTAAAGTTCTGTTGATATTCCAGAAAACACTATTTCAACGCACTGAATTGCCAGTGCTTGCATAATCCGTTGATATTTTCTACTCTTATTTGCAATAAAATGTCAACATAGTCTAGCAGCTAAAACTCACGATACCTGGGGTTAGCTCAGTGCAGCATTCCCTTAACACTTCATTGCAGTGTATGCAATTGCATTGCGTTTAAGCTGTTAACTTGTTCACATGAATTTGGTGAATTTTTCACTATTAAATAGATCAATGATGACAAACGTATGACGGCAACGCAGAAGACGCATCAGGAAGAAGGCCAGCACTATATTCTTTTGAGCCATTGATGCAGCTTGTTAGAGTGTGGCTGAAAGGTTGATATTTGGATTCGTCAGATTTGATTACAGCATGTCCTTGCAACACCTAATCAAAGCTGAATTTTTATAATTTATACCCTACACCCGGCTAATCGCACTATAATGGTGCGTCAATCTTGTTCCCGGTATGCGCTGTCTTTTTTGCTGGTGAATGTGGCTTTGTTAATTCTTGACTTGTGCCGTTAAATCAGTCTATTACAAAAATTTTTTCTGTGTGGTCATGTATAAGACATTCCTACAAACCTGGTCTGTAAATTGCTTAATCTTAATATAGTTTGAGTAATTAACCCATGCTGCCCGACTTATAAGCCATGTTTAAACGCATATTGGATCACCTAAATACCGCCACCCTGTTATTCAACAGCGAGTTAAGCCTCATTTACGTGAATACGGCAGGGGAAATCCTGCTCGCGGATAGCGCCCGTCATCTAGTCGGCGTGAATGCGATGGATTTATTCAAGTTCTCCGATCCGGCATTGTTAATCAACTTACAGCAATGCCTAAGCATGGCGGAACCTTTGGTCGATCGCGAGCTTAACCTGGATCGTATGGGACAAAGCTTTACTGTCAACCTGACTGCCACGCCTTTGATAGTCGATGACCGGGTTAACGAAATTCTGGTTGAACTGCAACGTGTCGATAATCATCTGCGTATTTCTAAGGAAGAACAGCTATTAAGTCAGCAAAATACCGCCAGATTACTGGTCAGGGGGCTCGCACATGAGATAAAAAACCCCTTGGGCGGGCTGCGCGGCGCGGCGCAGTTGCTAAATCTTGAGTTGGCCGACCCCGAGCTTAAAGAATATACCCAGATCATTATTGCCGAATCTGACCGCCTGCAAGGTTTAATGGACAAAATGCTGGGGCCGAATAAGCCGCCTGACTTTAAGGTGATCAATGTCCACGAGGTGTTGGAACGGGTCAGGCAACTCGTGGAGGCAGAATCCTCGGGCAGTCTCAGTATTTTTTGCGATTATGACCCCAGTATTCCTGACATCCGGGCAGATCGGGATCTCTTGATACAGGCGGTTTTGAATATCGTCAAAAATGCGGTGCAAGCGCTTGATGGCAGCGGCACGATTATCCTAAAAACCCGGATTCAGAGAAACCAGCCTATCGGACGTCAGCACCATAAACTGACGGTAAAAGTGGATATTATCGACAATGGTTCCGGTATTGATCCTGACATCATGGAGCGGATTTTTTACCCCATGATTACTGGTCGCGCGGATGGCACGGGATTGGGGTTATCTATCGCCCAGTCATTGATCAATCAACATAATGGCCTGATTGAATGCCACAGCGAACTCGGCAAAACGGTTTTTTCGATTATTTTACCCATCTAAATTATCTAACTAAGCGCAAGGAGAACTGGCAATGAGCAAGCCTGAAACTGTCTGGATCGTTGACGATGACAAGTCTATACGCTGGGTTGTTGAAAAAGCCCTGCAAAAAGCGGACATCAATACCCGAAACTTTGCTGCTGCCCGGGACTTATTGAATGCCTTAGAAGGCGATACGCCGGATGCCTTGATTACAGACATTCGAATGCCGGGCATGGACGGCTTGCAGTTACTGGATAAAATTCAGATAAGCCACCCCGATCTTCCGGTCATTGTCATGACCGCACATTCAGACCTGGAAAGCGCGGTTTCTGCGTTTCATGGCGGCGCTTTTGAATACCTGCCTAAACCGTTTGACATCAAGGAAGTCGTTGACCTTGCCCATCGTGCCGTCCAGCATGGCCGACGACACAAACTGGACGGACTAAAAGAGCCAGCTACGCTTGCCGCAACGCCGGAAATTATTGGTGCAGCGCCGGCAATGCAGGAGGTATTCCGTGCCATAGGGCGGCTGGCTCGATCCCATATCACCGTCCTTATCAACGGCGAATCAGGAACGGGTAAGGAGCTGGTTGCCAAAGCGCTACACCGGCACAGCCCCAGGGCTAAAAAGCCCTTTATCGCCCTCAACATGGCCGCCATTCCAAAAGACTTGATGGAATCAGAGCTGTTTGGTCACGAGAAAGGCTCTTTCACAGGCGCACAAGCCCGTCGATCCGGACGTTTTGAACAAGCCAACGGCGGCACCCTCTTTCTTGATGAGATAGGCGATATGCCCGCAGAACTGCAAACCCGCTTGCTGAGGGTACTTGCCGATGGCGAGTTTTATCCGGTCGGCGGACATACGGCGGTAAAGGTAGACGTACGTATTATTGCAGCAACCCACCAAAATCTTGAATTTCTGGTGGAGCAAGGCCGTTTTCGGGAAGATTTATTTCACCGTTTAAACGTTATCCGCATCCATATCCCGCCGCTACGAGAACGAAAAAAAGACATCCCATTATTACTGCGACATTTTCTGACGCAAGCGGCACAGGAACTTAGCGCGGAGGTTAAATTACTGACACCAGAAGCGGAAGATTTTTTGAGCACCCTGGAATGGCCTGGGAATGTCAGGCAATTAGAGAATAGTTGCCGCTGGCTTACCGTTATGGCATCCGGACGGGAAATCCATCTGCATGACCTGCCTCCTGAATTGCTTACTAACATACAGGAGAAAGACCGCCCCGAGACCGATTGGGAGTCATCATTGAGAAACTGGATCGATCAGCAGCTCATCAACCGCGCCCAGTCCGGCGCTTCCAGCCACAACGATGTAGCCAAACAAACCATCCCAATCGTGGAAAGCATTTTAATCAAAGCGGCTTTGGGCTTTACACACGGACGACGGCACGAAGCCGCCCTGTTATTGGGATACGGGCGGAATACGCTCACGCGTAAAATAAAAGAGCTAAGTATTGAGGAGTAATTAACCTGAGTGCAACTGTAAAAATCTGGACTTGGCCTGAAATAATTCTTATTGAAAGCCATCGGGCGGAATACAGATTGCCATTCTCCCTAACGCGCTTGACCTGCTTATTAACGCATAAAAAATAAGGATTTCACCGAAGCAATAAACTCATTGCCTCGGTGATCGTTTGAAGGCAAGACTGGTAAAGTAAGGTCACACTTTGTGATAAATATCAGCGCCCTCTTCAATAAATTGTTTCGATTTTTCCACCATTCCTAACGCCAGGGCTTCTTTTTCGTCCTTAATCCCTTTTGCCTGTGCATAGTCACGCACATCCTGGCTGATTTTCATGGAGCAGAAATGCGGGCCGCACATCGAGCAAAAATGCGCCACTTTTGCCGATTCTTTGGGCAGGGTTTCGTCATGAAATTCGCGGGCTTTTTCAGGATCAAGCCCGATATTGAACTGGTCTTCCCAGCGGAATTCAAAACGCGCCTTGGACATTGCATTGTCACGGGCTTGCGCGCCGGGATGGCCTTTTGCCAAATCCGCTGCGTGGGCGGCAATTTTGTAGGTGACGATGCCTTCTCGCACGTCTTGTTTGTTAGGCAAGCCCAGATGTTCTTTTTGGGTGACGTAACAGAGCATCGCACAACCGTACCAGCCGATATTGGCAGCGCCGATGGCTGAGGTAATATGGTCATAACCCGGGGCAATATCAGTGGTCAGAGGCCCTAAAGTATAAAATGGCGCTTCCCCGCATTCTTCCAGTTGCTTCTCCATGTTGACCTTAATCATGTGCATAGGCACATGGCCTGGCCCTTCGATCATAGTTTGCACATCGTGTTTCCAGGCTATTTTGGTCAATTCACCCAGCGTTTCCAGTTCGCCAAATTGCGCCGCGTCATTGGCGTCGTAAATGGAGCCAGGACGCAAGCCGTCGCCTAAGGAGAAAGACACGTCGTATGCTTTCATGATGTCGCAGATCTCTTCAAAATGAGTATATAAAAAGCTTTCGGTATGATGCGCCAAACACCATTTCGCCATAATAGAACCACCACGCGAGACAATGCCAGTCATGCGTTTTGCGGTCAACGGCACATGGTGCAAGCGTACACCGGCATGGATGGTGAAATAATCCACGCCTTGCTCGGCTTGCTCAATTAATGTATCCCGGTAAATTTCCCAGGTTAGTTCTTCAGCCTTGCCATTTACTTTTTCCAGTGCCTGATAAATCGGAACCGTGCCAATCGGCACAGGCGAATTACGCAAAATCCATTCACGGGTTTCGTGGATATTTTTTCCGGTAGACAAATCCATAATGGTGTCGCCGCCCCAGCGTATGCCCCAGAGCATTTTTTCAACTTCTTCATCAATCGAAGAGGTAACCGCAGAATTTCCCAAATTTCCGTTTATTTTCACCAGAAAATTACGGCCAATAATCATCGGTTCCAATTCTGGATGATTGATATTAGCCGGAATAATTGCCCGTCCTCTGGCAACTTCGTCACGGACAAAATCCGGGGTGATAAAAGGTGGTATTGAAGCCCCGAAGGAATTGCCTGGGTGTTGGTCTTTCCATAAATCACGCATCTGCTCCATGTTTTGGTTCTCCCGAATGGCGATAAATTCCATTTCCGGAGTGACAATGCCTTTTCTGGCATAGTGCATCTGCGTCACGTTTGCCCCGGCTAGTGCACGGCGTGGTTTGCAGATATGCCCGAAACGAAGGTTTGCAGTGGCCGGATCGGTCATACGTTGGCGACCGAACTCTGAACTCGGGCCAGATAATTCTTCCGTATCGATTCTTTCAGTTATCCACGCAGAACGGACAGGACCCAAACCTATTTTTAAATCCACTGCTACCTTGGGGTCGGTATAAACCCCAGACGTATCATAGACATAGAGAGGTAGGTTTTTTTCCGCACCGAAGTGGGCAGGGGTGTCCGACAAGGTGATTTTACGCATGGGAACCCGTATGTCGGCTCGGCTGCCTGGCACGTATATTTTTTCCGATGCTGGGTAAGTATCAATTTTTATACTGTTAACGGCAGTGAAAGAGGCATCTTTAATGACAGCGCTCATGTTTATCTCCAATATCAATAAAACAAGGCGAGGGAAGGTGGGCTTCCCTACGCCGGTATTAACCGGGGTCAGGTTCAAAGGGTATTTCTCAGCCTTGAAATAGTTCAAAGCACCCCTAGCCATTACGGATTGTCCTAAGGTAAAGGAAAAAAAGGGAAATTGCAAGCCTACGGTCTTGTGATGGGAGCGATCGTCCCGGTAACACAGCTAATTCATGGGACACCCAAAACATAGCTTCCGCAATTAAGGTCAGAGAGCCAAGATTCGGTCAAAGTACGCTTACCTTAAAACCCTGGCTTGCTGCAAAAACTATTACGTTCAAAGTTACGTAAGTTTTTAGCCGTTGAAAAATGATTTTTTCCACGACTAGTGTTAACATTACCGGAATATTGACCAAAACATGACTAAACGGATGTCAAAAGACGCACAAAAAACGCCTTATAACCCGCCTGCTTTGGAGTTCAAGAGCAGTACTTTTTCTGTGCCTGTGTTGGTCATATCAAGCAATGACCTAGTCATCATTGAGCAACAGTTACAGGCAAAAATTCAACTAGCGCCGGAATTTTTTAAAAATTCGCCGCTGGTGTTGGATGTCCAAGAGCTAAACAAACAAAATATCGAAGTCGATGTTGCCGCAGTTATTGAAGCGATACGTAAATTAGGGTTGTTGCCTATTGGTATCCGGGGTGGCAACCCACATCAGAACGAACTAGCGATAGCCTTGGGTATCCCTATTCATTCCATCCACACCAGCAGCACGACTATTGATGCAAAAAAACCTAAGGCTCCTACACCAGAACCGGAAACCAAAGATCTGCTGCAAACAGGCACGACTCTCATCACGCAACCCATACGCTCTGGCCAGCGTGTGTATGCTGCGGGTGACTTGGTAATTGTTGCCCCTGTGAGCGCCGGGACAGAGATTTTGGCAGAAGGAAATATCCACGTCTACGGTGTATTGCGTGGGCGCGCATTAGCCGGTGTGCAAGGCAATACCGAAGCGCGCATTTTTTGTACTGGTCTTCAGGCTGAGCTGATTTCAATCGCCGGTAACTATAAAATCAGCGAAGACCTCAACCAAAATGTCCGCAATATACCCGTGCAAATCTACCTCGATAAACAAACGTTAGTCATTAAAGAAATTTAATCCATTCCGCTACAGGGGGGAACACCAATTGGCAAGAATCATCGTCGTAACATCAGGTAAAGGGGGCGTAGGCAAAACCACGACCAGCGCCGCTATCGCTATGGGACTTGCAAAGAAAGGCCACAAGACAGCAGTGATTGATTTTGATGTGGGCCTACGTAACCTGGATTTGATCATGGGTTGTGAGCGCCGGGTTGTCTATGACTTTATCAATGTCATCAACGGCGAAGCCAGTCTTAATCAGGCCTTGATAAAGGATAAAAACTGTAACCTGCTTCATATACTGGCTGCTTCACAAACACGCGATAAAGAATCGTTGAGTCAGGAAGGTGTCGGCAAGGTTTTGGACGACTTATCCAAGGACTTCAAATATATCATTTGTGACTCCCCGGCTGGGATCGAGAGAGGCGCACATTTGGCGATGTACTTTGCCGATGATGCTTTTGTGGTGACCAATCCGGAAGTGGCCTCAGTCAGGGACTCAGATCGCATGTTGGGGATATTGTCGAGTAAATCCCGCCGAGCCGAACAGAACAAGGAACCCATCAAGGAATATCTGTTGCTTACCCGTTATTCTCCTGACCGGGTGAAATTAGGAGAAATGCTGAGTGTCGATGATGTGCAGGAAATATTGTCCCTGCATCTTTTGGGTGTAATCCCTGAATCAAAGTCGGTATTGAATGCGTCAAACTCAGGCGTCCCCGTCATTCTTGATGAAAAAAGCGATGCCGGTCAAGCCTATGCTGACATTGTTGCCCGCTACCTGGGTGAAAACAAGCCGCACCGGTTTATCGACGATAAGAAGGGCTTCTTTGGCAAGCTTTTCGGAGGTAAGTAATGAGTTTACTGGATTACTTTAAAACATCGAAAACCAGCTCGGCCTCGCTTGCCAAAGAAAGGCTGCAAATACTGGTTGCCCATGAACGGGTTTCCCATAATCATCCCATGTATTTGCCCCAACTACAGAAAGAATTATTGGATGTCATACAAAAATACGTCCATGTTGACAAAGAAGCTATATCCGTTAGGTTTGAGCAGGATGGAAATCAGGAAACCCTGGAGCTAAATATCATGCTTCCTGATGACCAAACCAAGAAATTTTAACTAGATCCAATCAACCATTAAGGTAAACCCATGACAGCAATCACTGAAATAGGTGCGACGGCCGAGAAAATCTGGCATTATCTGGGGAAGAACGGCCCATCTAGCGTCGCAAAAGTCACCACAGGAACAGGCGTAGGCAAAAACGATGCCCAACGTGCCATCGGCTGGCTAGCTAAGGAAGGTAAGCTCGTTTGTGAGTTGAAAGGCCGGGTTGAAACGCTCTCGTTGAAATAGCACTGCTTCTAGCGGTAAAACGGAGAGTCTTGGGCGAGATTGTCAAAGATTCCTGTTTGGCATAATTCGGAAGGGTATCCACGAAGTACACAGGTAACACGAAGTTTCCAACAGCTTTGCATTAAGGATTATTTTCTTCGTGGCCTTCTGTTGTCATCAAGTAATTAAGTTCCATACTAAGTAACTGATGTTACGCACCACCATACATTTACGCGTTGTTTTTAATATTTGTGTCTCTACCGCGACGTTAGTTTTAATCGGGTTCTCGCACCCGAAGGCGAGATACTTTCTTTTGCTTCGCCAAAAGAAA
>NZ_JBKKBJ010000013.1:0-30404 GCF_046714055.1 Methyloglobulus sp.
TTCCCGGTAGGTCAGTTGCGCGAAGGCCATGCACAGGAATTGGTCTAGGTGCGAAAAAGTGAGCGTCGGATAGCGTCCAGGATACTTGGCCACACAACGCCGAAAGGTGTGTGGTGGCAGGTGATCCATCAGTTGGGCAAACACCGGCTTCCCAGTATGCATCGGACCACTCCCGGAAAAATCCGATAGTTTCCAGCACATTGAAATCGGTGACACCTATAAATATCATTTATTCGCTTTTTTATCAATCAGTTAAACTGTATCATTCCGATAATCTCCGGACAGCAGTGGGGCTAAATATAAAGTAGACACCTAAATCAGGTGTCCAGTAAAATTAAAAAAACGGTGTACACCATATTTTGTTTCTATCTTTATCAGCAACTTACCATTTTAACTTTTTGTTAGCAAGCGTTTAGTGCCGAGCTGTTAAGAGTAAATAGAAATGTCCGGTTTTGTAGCAAATTAATTGTCCGCTTTTTTGTTTTGCCTGGGAACGGTGAAGGGCGGTAGCCCGAAGCCGTTCCCAGGCGCGGCCCCTCCCCTGCGGAGCGGAGTTACGCGACGGCCTTGATTACGGGTTTTTAAATGCGAGGTAGGTTGCTCTTCCAATCATCGTACAAGTAGTCAAGATGAAAGCGAAGTCGCTTCTTTCGTCGAGAACTTTGAATATTCGTATACAACCAGTCGGCCCCGGTTAATAGGCCCAGTCCATTCACGATATATAGCTCAAGGTCGGAATCATTTTTATTGCCGATAATCGAGATAACAATTCCAACCACGGGTCCAACCCGGGGGATGTTGTCCTTTATCATTCTGACGATTGCCCTAGAACCTTCATCTTTCGGGTTAAATTCCTTTCGCAACTCGCCCATCAGCCGATCTAGCGCGTCTAGTGCCTTCTCCCGATTGCGATCTCTTAGCGCCTCCATAAACTCGTAGCGCGGTTTCGACCAATTATCTCGCAGAGACTCCGCCCGGATGGTACGCCAAGGGCATTCACTGAGCTTAGTCAGACTGACCTCCCATAGTTTAGGGCCATCACGAAGATCATCGTGAAGTCTTTCCGTAAAATCTGTCGACTCCTCAGTCGAATTTGATAAAGCCTGGCTATTGAGGAAAACGTTAGAATTGTTAGGAAAAGTCTGTGCAAAGGTATGTTGATAGCTTGCGACAGCGCAATCAGCAAGGCGACTCCTCATCTGATCTCTCGCAGGTAGCGAACGTATATAGTCGCATACCTCGTTGCGCCCCCAATCGGTTCCATACTTTATACTATTATTCGGGTTTCTCTCGGCAAGGAACCTTTTAAGTTTCGCATCAACAGCGTCGTATTTCTTCACATTCGTGTGTTCGTATGAGAGGAAGTGCTTCTTGAACAACCTAGGGAACCCGATGATAACCTTTGAGGAGTCCTGCAGTTTTATCGACTCTGTGGGAATCCAATCCTGTATTTCCGTGGCATACCGGAAACGCTGGTTATAACCGAATACGAGAGGATGGTGCTCTGCTTTGGTTTTTTCGAGATGTCCATCAAGGGTCGTAAAACTGGTTCCGTTATGACCTGAAATTAGAGCGCCGCTTTCGGAGAGAAAAGCCTGCAGTTCTTCCTTTCCTTGATTGCCTGACTGGTAAAGTTCAAAAAAGGGATTGTTTCGTCCGTGCATCAAATACGTTCTTGGAATTACTAATGTTCCAAAAATGAGATAATACAGTCGCAGGTAGACAGGTAGGTCATAATGCGAAACCACGGCGCGATAAGGCACCAAGCTGTAAGTCGGATCCAATGCTCCTAACAGAGTGGGGGACGACGGTGTCATAAATGGCTCCTAGTTCTCGATAATCCTTACCGGTAGCTAACTAATAAAATTAAGCGTCACATCAACAATGGCTAGTCAAAAAATCAAATTTCCTCGGTCTGTCGGGGATGTCGATTCAACAAGATATATACGACAATAGATGCCCAATAATTTTACTGGTATGTCGTATAATCAAGTTCAAATTAAACTACCTTATTGATATTTTGGAAAAAATTACATGGAAATGGTAAACCTGTGCAAATAAAAACATCATCTCACGAAAAAAACTTTCGTTACTTGACAACATCATAAACTTTCACGGTAAATAAACCCGCCAACTCATCCCCCCTAACTCACTACTCTTATTGCCTTCCAGTTTTCCCCCAAGCATCCCAACCAAATCATAAACCACGGTCATGCCAATGCCATGACCGTGGATGTTTTCATCGGCACGTACGCCGCGTTTTAGGATTTCGTTGAGCTTGCCGTCGGGGATGCCAGGGCCGTCATCGTCAATTTGTAGGAGCAGGGCATAGTTACGACGGTCTTTTCTTGGGTTTTGCGTGACGCTGATTTTCACGGAGTGGCGGCACCATTTGCAGGCGTTATCCAGCAGGTTCCCAACGATTTCGTATAAATCGCCTTCTTCAAAATAAATCTGGCATTGCTCGGGTACGCTGGTATCGAAGGTGATGGCTTTATCAATATAAACTTTGTTAAGGGATGCGCTTATTTTGTTGAGGAAAGCCGATAAGTCAATGCCTTTAATGGTCTTATGCCCACCTTTGGCGGCGGCTCTCTGTAATTGATACTCAACGATTTTATTCATTCTGGAGATCTGTTCTTGCACTGCATCCTTATTGGCGCTGAAAGTCTCGGTGTAGCCTCGCAGTATGGCTAGCGGGGTTTTCAGGCTATGTGCCAAATCAGCCAAGGTGTTGCGATAGCGTTCCAGGTGGGCGCGTTCGTGGGTGATGAAGGCGTTTAAGTTCCCTGCTAGGCCTTGCAGTTCCGTTGAATATTGGCGATCTAACAGGGTTTTTTCGCCTTGTTCGATCGCATTCAGGTCTTTGACCATAATCCGTAGCGGTTTCAAGCACCAACGCAATAATGCAAATTGCAGAAAAATCAGCACTATGCCAATGATAAGCAGCCAGAATCGTAAGGTTTTTTTAAAGCGGTCCACTTGTTGGCTGACGAATTCGGAATCTTCGGCAACCGTGAAAATATATTCTTTCTCAACGCCAGCGATATTTTTCCAGATAGTATCGTAATGCAGGAAATAACGGCGAGGATTGTCCGCCAAGAAGTAAGTGTTGCCTGCGCCGAGTTTTTCCGGCGGATTTGGCACATCTAACCCTATCGAAGACGGTGAGCGCCAAACCAGATTTTTGTTGGGTTGCTGGATGAATGCGTAGAGCCCTGATCCAGGGTTGACGAAGCGGGGTTCAGGCAGATTAGGGGGGAGGGTCAATTGGCCTGAATTTTTCAGTTCGGCGGTCGATAATAGTGAGTAAATTTGTACTTGCAAGCGCTCCTTAAGCGCCTGTTCGGCGCTTTCCCTGAAACTTTGTTCCAGGACTACGGCAACCAAGGCGAAGAATGCCGCCAGTACCAGGCCTTCTGTAGCTAATAAGCGGAAACTTAAAGATTGTGTTCGCACTTGAGATTTCTGGTTGTGAGTAAGGAAGCTATGCTCTGCGCAGCCACTTTTGCGAAATTTCTATTACCACGAATGACACGAAGTTTTATATATATTTTCTTCGTGGCCTCCGTGCCCTTCGTGGTGGAAAAATGCTCCTGCATTTTCCACATTCACCTCATCCCTGTGATTTGTGAAAAAATGACTTTACAAAATCCGCAAACTTGACCGTGTGCAGTATAAAAAGGTTATATAGGTATCCGGTAACCTCTCCCACGTAATGTTTCAATGGGTTTCCGGGTGCCGTCTGGATCCAGTTTTTTTCGTAACCGACCGATGAACACTTCAATAACATTACTGTCCCTGTCAAACTCTTCATCGTAAATATGCGCTGTCAAAACGGTTTTTGAAATCAATTCACCCTTGCGGAACATCAAATATTCCAGCACTTTATATTCATAGGCGGTTAAGTCCAGTTTAACACCGGAAACCAAAACTTCCTGGGTTAACGTATTGAGTTCGATATTGTCATGCGTAATGACGGGTTGCGCCTGACCTGCCGACCGGCGAATAAGGGCGTTGATGCGTGCCAGCAGTTCTTCATAATGAAAAGGTTTGACCAGATAATCATCGGCGCCAGCTTCCAGGCCTTCCACTTTTTCCTGCCAACGGCTGCGTGCGGTCAGGATAAGGATAGGAAGGGTAATCTTGTCTTTGCGTAACCGCTTAATTAGTTCGATACCGGAAAAATCAGGCAAGCCAATATCAATAACAGCAGCATCAACAGGATATTCCTTGCCCATGTAATAACCGTCTTTGCCGGTGTTGGCGGTATCGACAGCAAAACCTTTGCCTTCCAAATATTGATGAATCTGTTTGCAGAGCGTCAGTTCGTCTTCAACCACAAGAATCCGCATAGCTTCTCCTTACCGAAACCATTAACTGATTAACGCGCCTGTTTCTGCGTCGATTTTATAATGCTGTATTCGCCCATCGGGTGTTAACACTTTGATGATATGGACTGCCCTGCCATCAATGATCTCCGTCGTTGCGCCTAACACCCGCTTATTGCCATCCCTGATTATTTGCTGGGTTGCTTGGTCCAGGCTAACCCGTGCAATGGCAAAATCGTCCCTGGCGTGACAAACGCTCGTTAAGGCAATTAATATCAGGGATTTAAGCAGCAATTTCATGGTTGCACTGTTAAAGTTAACGTTGTAGTTCCTGAGGTAACTACTGGGTTTTTGGGGTGTTCATTATTTCAGGTGAAAACAGTGAAACCGGACATCCTGAATCCAGGCTGAATTGCTAATGTAATGTCCATCCTTTAGCCAAGTTACTGATACCTAAACCTAAAGATGCGCCCAGTTTGCCGGCAATCCGGTCAAGTAAACGTTCTTGTTGGGTAAAATCGACCAGTGTTTCCGCACCAATAACCTCTTTGGCAACATAATCCTGAGTGCCGATAGCGTCAACGATACCTAATTTAACGCTTTCCTCACCCGTCCAAACCAATCCCGAAAACATCTGCGGTGTCTCTTTTAATCGATTACCCCTGCCGGTTTTGACGGCGACTATAAATTGCTGATGAACCTGGTTGATTAAGTCTTGCATATAATGGTTTTCATCTGGTTTAGAGGGTGAAAAGGGGTCGAGCAAGGCTTTATGTTCCCCGGCTGTCAATAAACGGCGTTCCACGCCCAGCTTTTGCATGGTTTCGACAAAACCGAAACTGTCCATAATCACACCTATGGAGCCTATAAGGCTGGCTGGACTGGCATAAATTTTGTCTGTTGCGGACACGATGTAGTAGCAACCGGACGCGCAGATGTCGCTAACGACAGCGTGTATAGGTAGGTCAGGATGTTCTTTTTTAATTTTTTTTATTTCATCATACACATAAGCCGATTGTACCGGACTGCCGCCAGGGGAGTTCGCATGCAAAATTATCCCCTTGGTGTGTTTGTCTTTCGCCGCATTTCTGAGACTTTCAATGATGCTTTCTGCGTTGGCATTCTGGTTTTCCGCGATCATGCCGACTAAATCTATCACGGCGGTATGGTTTTTTCCGCCCATGCCCATATCCTGTTTGAATTTGGGGTACATGGCTATTCCCAATACAGCGAGAAGATAACCAAACATCAACAGCTTAAAAAATATTCCCCAGCGCCGGGCTTTTCTTTGTTCGGTGATGGCGGCAAAAGCCAGTTTTTCGACGATTTCTCGTTCCCAGCCTGGTTTGCCGGTTGAGTTTGAATTCACTTGATTGTCTGATTGGTTTTCCATCAGTTTTACCTTAAGAAATATGTCAGTAGTTCCGTTGGTTGTTGCAAGCATAGCAACGGGTCATATTGTTGCAGGGAATCTAGGGTGTTTGCACCGCAGGCAACCCCGATTGACGGGACATTGGCGTTGCGTGCCATTTGCATGTCATGTATCGAATCGCCGACCATTAGCGTACGGGTGTGGGATGTTCTTGTAAACTGCATGATCTCATGCAGCATTTTGGGATCGGGTTTTGATGCTGTTTCATCCGCGCAACGGGTGACGCTGAACAACCCTTCCGTGGCTGTTGCCTGCAATGCCTGAATCAACCCCGCCCTGGTTTTGCCAGTGGCGACGGCGAGTTGATACCCAGATTCCTTCAAATGCACCAGCATGTCATAAACGCCGGGGAAAAAATCATACTGGCTGAGTTGTTTGGAAAAATAGGTTTGGCTATAGCGGGCGACTAATTTCTCCTGGGTATCGGCATCGGAATCGGGGAATAAGGTGTGCATTGCGTTTTCAATGCATAAGCCAATCACATCTTTGGCGGCTTGCGGCTCTGGAATCAGGCAACCGCATTGTCCTGCCGCTTTTTGCAAACAATGGACAATCCAATCAATGGTATTAATCAGGGTGCCGTCCCAGTCAAAAACGATTAGGTCAAATCTGTTCTTCATTCTTGATATAATCACCAAATTGTTGCGGTAATGGGGCGGAAACCTTTACTGTCGCTCCGCTAACAGGGTGTTGAAATTGTAAGGTTTCCGCATGCAGGAACAACCGCTTATAACCCCGATTTTTAAAGGATTTGTTTATGTCATCCAATCCATAACGGTCATCGCCAACGATCGGGTGGCTCAGATAAGCGGCATGGACGCGTATTTGATGGGTACGCCCAGTTTTGGGTGAGACTTCAACGAGTGTTGCATCCCGATATAATTTTAAACGCCGGAATATGGTTTCGGACTCTTTTCCGTTTTGGTTGATAACCACCATCCGCTCACCGCCTTTGCTGATATTTTTTTGTAAAGGCTGGTTGACGACCAGTTTTTTTCTCGCCCATTGCCCTGAGAGCAAGGCAAGATAAGTCTTGGTCACCGTGTCGTCACGAAATTGCCCGTGCAATGACCGCAAAGCGCTACGTTTCTTGGCAATCATTAAGCAGCCGGAGGTATCCCTGTCCAGCCGATGCACGAGTTCTAGGAAACGTTGCCCTGGGTTGATTTGCCTGAAGCCTTCGATAATCCCCGAATCAATGCCGCTGCCGCCATGCACAGCAAAGCCTGAGGGCTTGTTGACGACCATCAGCGCATCGTCCTCGAACAAGACATTATGCTGCAAGATACCAGTTAATCCTCGGTTGACGGGCAGAATTCCATCAGTCAATTCGGCGATCCGCACGGGCGGAATCCTCACAATATCGCCGATAACCAAGCGGTATTTTACGTCCACCCGCCCCTTGTTGACTCTGACTTCGCCCTTGCGGACGATGCGGTAAATGCGGCTTTTGGGTACGCCTTTCAAGCGGGTAATGAGGAAATTATCCAGTCTTTGCTCGCTATGGTTTTCGGTGATTTCCACCCATTGAACCTGGGGTGTCGGGCTTTGTTGGTCAGTGTCCATGGCTTAAATAATACCAGTAGTTTGCCTTGATTGATGGATTAAATTGATGAAAAGCATTAAGGTTGCTATATTACCCTTGCCATGGAGTAAAAATAGCAGACTCTGTTAGGTTTCCATCATGAAACCAGGAAAAAGTGAGTCGGTGAGGAACGAAAGTTATAAAAATAATGTCAAGTCCGCAACCGCAAAGAATTTTCGGGTTGGTCATTCACCCATGACGAATGAATTAATAAATACTGTCCAAGACAGATATTACACTAACGACTGAAAGAACATTTTGCTTAGTTAAAAAACTTCGTACAGCCATCGTTGATCTCATCACACTATAGCCGATAAGGTACACATTAGGGTCGGGATACCAAAAATCAAGTTATTTATTCCCAGATAACATAGACACAGGAACAACGAGGGGCCAAAAAGTGTTTATAGAACACAAATCTTGGCGCGACGGTCAAACTCAGTCTGAATCAGTAAAATCTGATTGTTGGAGCGGTACATAAAAAGGAAATACAATGAAAAGAATGCTTATCAATGCTTCGCAGGCAGAAGAACTGCGGGTTGCCTTGGTAGATGGTCAAAAACTCTATGATTTTGATATAGAACTACCCTCGAAAGAACAAAAAAAATCCAATATTTACAAAGGCATAATCACCCGCGTAGAGCCTAGCCTGGAAGCGGCGTTTATCAACTATGGTTCTGAAAAACATGGATTTTTGCCGTTCAAGGAAATCTCCCCCGCCTACCTGAAAAATCAAGACGGTACTGAGGGCGAGATTCGCCGTAGCGCAATCAAAGACCAGCTAAAAGAAGGTCAGGAAATCGTCGTCCAAATAGAAAAGGAAGAGCGGGGCAATAAAGGCGCCGCACTGACCACGTACATCAGCCTGGCTGGCACTTATCTGGTGCTAATGCCAAACAACCCCAAAGCAGGGGGTATTTCCAGGCGCATTGAAGGCGATACCCGCACCGATACGCGTGAAGTCTTGGCAAGTCTTGAGATACCTGAAACGATGGGGCTGATCGTCAGGACTGCAGGGTGTGGTAAAAATGCAGAAGAATTGCAGTGGGACTTGAATTATCTATTGCAACTGTGGGAAGCCATAGAACGGTCGTCGAACGAACAGGCAGCGCCATTTCTCGTTTTTCAGGAAAGTAATGTCATCATCCGTGCCTTGCGGGATCATTTGCGGGGTAATATCGATGAAATCCTGATCGATAATGAAGATTCGTTCAGGCTCGTGCAGAATTTTCTAAGGCAAGTCATGCCGCATTTGTTGCCTAAAGCAAAATTGTATCAGGATGCCGTCCCTTTATTTAACCGTTACCAGATTGAATCGCAAATCGAAGTCGCTTATGGTCGGGAAGTCTCACTGCCTTCTGGCGGATCAATCGTCATCGACCATACCGAAGCGTTAACGTCCATTGATATAAACTCGGCACGCGCAACCAAGGGCAGCGATATTGAGGAAACGGCACTCAACACCAACCTGGAGGCTGCGGACGAAATTTCCCGCCAACTTAGGCTACGGGACTTGGGTGGTTTGTTTGTCATCGACTTTATCGACATGATGTCCAGCAAGAATCAGCGCACTATCGAAAATCATTTGCGGGATGCCCTGAAAATTGACCGTGCCCGAATCCAGACTGGCCGGATTTCCAGGTTCGGCTTGTTGGAAATGTCAAGGCAGCGGATGCGGCCTTCGCTTGGCGATTCCACCCAGATCACCTGCCCTCGCTGCAAAGGTCAGGGTACGATACGCAATGTGGAGTCGGTAGCCCTATCGGTATTGCGGCTGCTTGAAGAAGAAGCAATGAAAAAAGGCACGGAAAAAGTGATTGCCCATTTGCCGATTGAATGTGCAACGTTTCTTTTGAATGAGAAACGTAGCGCCATTGAAAGTATCGAAAACCGGTTAAAGGTTGACATTGTTATCCTGCCTAGTAAACATCTGGAAACCCCCGCTTATGATATTGACCGTATCAAAGAAAAAGAAGGGGCTGATGAAAAGCCCAGTTATGTGCAAATAAGATCGGAAGATATTGCTATCCCCGAATTTGCCCAGCAAGTAAAACAAAAAACTGAAAAAGCGGTCATCAAAGAATTTTTGCACGATTCGCCATCTCCAGCCCCCGTGCAAAACAAGAATGGGTCTGCCAGCCTGATTAAACGCTTCTGGCACAAACTGGTGGGCACAAGCACGGTCAAGGCAAAAGAATCTTCTGCACCGGCTGCCAAAGGTTCCCGCGTAGCAGAAGAAAGTCGGCAACAGAGATCGCGCAATTACAAGCGTGGTCAGTCTCCGAATAAAGACACTGATGATAGCCGTGCACCGAGAGGGCAACCACCCCGCCATAACCGGCTTGCCAGAGGTCAGGAACAGCGGTCATCGGCTCCGCAAGAAACACGTCCTACGCAGAACAGGCCTCAAGATTCCAGCAGAAATGATAGGCGGGATTTTGCCCCACCTCCTACGGAAGAAATAAATAATGGCCCAATTGTTAATGAACCTGAACGATTAGCGCCTGTTTTTTTGCCAAAAATAGAAAATGCGGATGACAGTGCGGTCACTGATAACCTTGAAGAAACACCTTCAAATAATGGCGAACAAAAATCAAGGCTCGACAATAAAAGAAGCAGTCCCAGGCGAGGGCCTAATCGCAGAAGGCCACGTAACCCCAACTATAAAAGACCTGATTCAGCGGTCTCGGATGATAGTAGGGTTGAAGGGGCTCCAGGGGAACAGGGCAGTGACCCTCAATCGGGACAGAAAAAATCTTATGCTGCCGAATTCGCTAACAGGCAGGGGGATGAAAGCATCCCGGAGTCCCAATCGAGATCACCAAGCCCTTCCTCGGAGACCGCCAGCCACATTGTGACATCCAAACCGGATTCGGCCAGTGAATCCTGAATTGATGAATAGTATCGGCAAAGATTTTGGATAACTTGTAATTACTGCGCTTCCAGATCGTCAACGCCATGGCACCGGATTTATTTCTGGACATTTCGATTTCTGCACAATGTTTGGCTATTATTGATAGCGGTCAGGAAATACGGAGTTATCGGGTTTCCACCGCTAAAAATGGTGCGGGTGAACAGCGTGGCAGTGAGTGTACTCCAGCCGGTTGGCACAACATCAGGGCAAAAATTGGGTCGGGCCTGCCCTTGAATTCGGTGTTTGTGGGTAGGCGACCAACCGGCGAAATTTATAATGAGGAACTGGGTAGGCGTTATCCAAAGCGCGATTGGATTTTGACGCGCATTTTATGGCTGGGAGGTTTGGAACCTGGTAAAAATCGTTATGGCGAGGTTGATACCTGCTGGCGATATATCTATATACATGGGACTCCTGATGAACTAATGATCGGTTCGCCAGCTTCCCACGGTTGCATCCGTATGAAGAATAAAGATGTGCTGGATTTATTTAATCGAGTAGAAGCAGGAATAAAGGTCTATATTCACGAGTGATATTTTTAATTTGCTTTCCTCTATACCTTCTATATTCTTTAGGTATAAATTCAGTTTATTGAATGTCCTTATGCTTAAATCTATATTTAAGGGATAAATGGCGCGTATTGTCCTGGGGATCGAGTACGACGGTAGCGGATTTTCTGGCTGGCAGTGGCAACCTAATCAGCGCAGTGTCCAAAGTGAGCTGGAAAAAGTCTTATCGAAAGTTGCCAATCGTCCAGTCACCACGATTTGTGCTGGCAGGACGGATGCCGGCGTCCATGCTTTGGAACAAGTCGTTCATTGTGATGTCGATGTGGGGCGGGAGTTCCATGCTTGGCTCTTGGGCGGCAATAGTTACTTGCCGGATGATATACGAATTATCTGGGTTAAGCAGGCAGTAAGCGATTTCCATGCTAGATATAGCGCGATTGCCAGGCTCTATCGGTACATTATTCTAAATAGGCCGGTTAAATCGGCTTTACAGGGCAAACAGGTAACCTGGTGCTATTACCCACTGGATGCGGAGGTGATGAATAAGGCAGCTCAGCACCTGGTCGGTAATCACGATTTTTCCTCATTCAGGGCGCAAGGCTGTCAATCGAAAAGCGCATTTCGGATGGTGCATTTTGTTGACGTTTGTCGTGAGGGCGATACAGTTATTATTCAGATATGTGCGAACGCTTTCTTGCACCACATGGTCAGGAATATCACCGGGGTATTAATGGACATCGGGATGGGGAAGCAAGCCGAAGATTGGGCGTTGACATTGCTAGCCGCTAAAAAGCGGGAGTTGGGAGGTGTGACAGCGCCCCCTTACGGTTTGTATTTAGTGTCGGTTTATTATCCGGCCTGTTATGGAATGTCAAAACATCCGGCGTTTAACAAATTGCCGGAAGATGCCAAGCGTTTTGATTAACTTAAAGTTTAATTAGCAGGTTGTTGTAAAACACCTGCTAAATGCAGTGCATGGACGCACTGCCTTTTATCAATGATTGTTAACTCATCGATAAAAGGCGTTTTCGTAAAACCGCGATTTACGAAAACGAGTTGAATAAGTCCATGGAAGGACTTATTCAACATTCTGTAAGACAAGTTGTCGCATTTTACAGTTAATTGAGTAGATTTATTTTTAAAACTTACTACATGATAAATATGACGAATTTTTTATCCTTCCAGGTACACGGCGGGGGCATTGGCGGTGGTGTCGCTGCCAACCTTACAAGCCTGTTAGAATTTCTTGAAGGGCTTTCTGGCAAAACGCCGCCGGAAATGTTTTCCGCCATCCTGCCAGGGATTACGGGCATGGATAACATCCATCCGTTGTTTGTACATTACCCGATTGCTTTTTTTACTGCTTTTTTCCTGTTAGATGTTATTGGCTCTTTAGCCAAAAAAGCCCAATGGCGCTATGTCGCAAGTTGGTTGTTATACCTGGGTACGGTAGCCGCTGTGTTTACTGTTGTGGCAGGGCTATTTGCGGCAGATTCTGTCGAGCATGGAGAAGACGTGCATGACATTATGGAACGGCATGAACATATTGGCATTGCCGTGCTTTCCTTTTCGCTGTTCCTGTCCGCTTGGCGTATGAAAAAATGGGGCTTGCATTCGCTAGGCGCTAATATGGTATTTCTTTGCTTGGCGGGTTTCCTCTGCTTGCTCTTGTCCTTAGGGGCTGATTTGGGAGGGTTAATGGTTTACCAGTATGGTGTCTCTGTGAAACCAGCTTCTATTTCGGCAGCCATTTCAGCAACCAATTCAGTAGGCGCAGCCGTGCAGCATAAGCATAAGCAAGACAATCCTGATATGAATAAAGACGGTCATAATCATGGCGGGCATGACCACAGTGGACATAAACACGGCAGTCAAAGTCACAGCCATAATCATGTCGGACACAATCACTCGCATTGATTAGGGCATATCTATAGCCCACTTCCCTCAATACGCAAGTAAAAATACCAGCAACCATTTGTAATAAGAAACTTGCGTTTCTTTGGTTTGTTGGCATTTAATTTTGCGCCGTCCTGTAAACTACAATGATGATTTAGAGAAAGTTACAAATCATTTTATGGTATCCTTACGCGCTTAAATTTTTGGTGAGTTTTACATCGGTTTATGCGGACACGCGTCAAAATCTGCGGCTTTACTCGTGTTGAAGATGCGGTTTTTGCCGCCCGGTTTGGGGTCGATGCAATTGGTTTGGTTTTTTACCCGCCCAGCCCACGAAATGTAGAGATTAATCTAGCTATTGAAATTGTCAATGCTTTACCGGCGTTTGTTTCAGTTGTGGCCCTGTTTGTCGATGAGCAGGAGGCTCAAATACGGAAAATTTTGGAACAAGTGCCGGTGGATTGCCTCCAGTTTCATGGCGATGAACAGCCAGAGGCCTGCAGAATTTACGGAAAGCGCTACATAAAAGCGGTCAGAATGCAGGAAGATACGGATATTTTAGCGTTGTCCAAGCGCTATGACGATGCCGACGGGTTGTTGCTCGATGCTTATCACCCTTCGGCTAAGGGAGGCACGGGTAGCCGATTTGATTGGGCGTTAATTCCAAGGCTATGCCAGGTGCCTGTTATTTTGGCCGGCGGATTGGATGCAACGAATGCCAAACTGGCAGTAGAAAAAGTGAGGCCTTACGCACTGGATGTCAGTAGTGGCGTGGAATCGGGAAAGGGTATAAAGGATAGAGATAAAATGGCGGCATTTATTGGCGCAGTGCATCGGGGTGACAGAATAATAAAATGACAGAAAAGTATAATATGCCCGATTCGGGAGGGCATTTTGGGCCTTATGGTGGGATGTTCGTGGCGGAAACACTCATACCGCCCATCCAGGAGTTAAATGTAGCGTATCAACAGTATTTACAGGATCCCGATTTTATCGCGGAATTGGATGCCGATTTACAGCATTATGTAGGACGGCCTTCGCCCTTGTACTACGCAGAGCGCTGGAGCCGTGAACTGGGTGGGGCGCAGATTTACCTGAAAAGGGAAGATCTTAACCATACCGGTTCCCACAAAATCAATAACACGGTCGGCCAGGCCTTATTGGCCAAACGCATGGGCAAAACCCGCATTATTGCAGAAACCGGCGCGGGTCAACATGGTGTCGCGACTGCCACAGTTGCTGCAAGGCTTGGGCTTGAATGTGTCGTCTATATGGGGGCTGTTGATGTCGCCAGACAATCATTAAATGTTTACCGCATGAAACTGCTGGGTGCGACAGTGGTTGCAGTAGAATCCGGGTCAAAAACCCTGAAAGATGCCTTGAATGAAGCATTAAGGGACTGGGTGACCAATGTTGACAATACTTTTTATATCATAGGCACGGTGGCAGGGCCGCATCCTTATCCTGCAATGGTGCGGGATTTCCAAGCGGTTATTGGCCGGGAAACCAAGCAACAATGCCAGGACATGACCGGTAAACTGCCTGATGCCCTGGTTGCCTGTGTTGGCGGTGGTTCCAATGCTATCGGTTTGTTTTATCCCTTTATTGAAGACGAATCAGTCAAATTGATTGGTGTTGAAGCCGCTGGCGATGGGATTGCGAGCGGTCGCCATTCAGCGCCATTATGTGCCGGTCGTCCTGGTGTCTTGCACGGTAACCGTACCTATCTAATGGCCGATGACGATGGTGAAATCATTGAAACACATTCCATTTCAGCAGGCCTTGATTATCCTGGTGTTGGCCCTGAACATGCTTGGCTAAAAGACACGGGGCGAGCCGAATATGTCAATATTACCGATAATGAAGCCCTGGACGGTTTTTATGCCTTGACCAGAATGGAAGGCATTATCCCTGCGCTGGAATCCGCTCATGCCATGGCCTATACCATGAAGCTCGCCCCCACCATGAGTAAGGATGAAATTATTGTTGTGAATTTATCCGGTCGCGGGGACAAGGATATGCAAACGATGGCTAAACGCGAGGGGATAGAGCTGTGAGTCGATTGACTGCAACATTTGACCGGCTTGCAAAATCTGGACGTAAAGCTTTAATACCTTTTATAACCGCTGGTGATCCAAAGCCTGATTTTACCTTGCCGCTCATGCACGAAATGGTTAAGGCAGGCGTTGATGTGATCGAGCTAGGTGTGCCATTTTCTGACCCTATGGCTGATGGCCCTGTTATCCAACGGGCCAGTGAACGGGCTTTGGCCCACAAGATGAGTTTGACGAAAACCTTGGCAATAGCCGCAGAATTTCGCAAAACCGACCAACAGACTCCATTGGTTTTGATGGGTTATCTCAATCCAATCGAGGCCATGGGCTATGAGGGGTTTGCCAACGCTGCACAACATGCGGATATTGATGGCGTATTGACCGTTGATTTGCCGCCTGAAGAAGGGGGGCAATGTGCCGATTTACTGAAAGAGCGGGGCATAGATACCATCTTTCTATTGGCGCCTAACAGCAGCGACGACCGCATCAAAAAAATGTCTGCTTTGGGTAGTGGTTACCTTTATTATGTCTCGCTCAAGGGGGTAACCGGCGCAGGTCATTTGGATGTCGTTGATGTGGAAAACAAGCTGAAGCAAATCAAGGCAATCACTGCGTTGCCGGTCGGTATCGGATTTGGTGTCAAGGATGCAGAAACGGCCAAAACCATTGCTGGGCTGGGTGATGGTGTCGTCGTCGGTAGCGCCTTGATTAGTAAAATAGAAAGCAATTTAGATGATCCTGAACATGCCAAGTTGGAAATTATTGCCCTGTTGTCGTCCCTGCGCCAGGCAATGGATAGTTAGATAGTAATAGTGGTGAACCTAAAATAGGCTAATGATAAAACTCGACGGTATTTGCAATGAGTTGGTTTGAAAAAATTGTTTCTTCAACGATAAGGACAGACGCGTCCAACAAAAAAGCGGCTGTCCCTGAAGGCTTATGGAATATGTGTCCGAGCTGTAACGCGATTCTCTACAATCTCGAATTGGAAAAAAACTTCAATGTTTGTCCAAAGTGCGAGCATCACATGCGGATTTCTGCCAGGATGCGGCTCAATATGTTTCTCGACGAAGAAGGCCGCGAAGAAATTGGCAGAGGCATAAAGCCCACAGATCCCTTAAGGTTTAAGGACAGCAAAAAATACAAGGATCGCATTAGCCAGGCGCAAAAACAAACTAAAGAAAATGATGCGCTGGTAGTGATGAAAGGACAATTAAAAGGCCTGGATTTGGTTGCGGCGGCGTTCGATTTCAATTTTATGGCAGGCTCCATGGGTTCGGTCGTCGGCGAAAAGTTCATCCGGGGCGTGAACAAAAGCCTGGAATTGGGCATTCCTTTCATAGTGTTCACCGCAAGCGGCGGCGCACGTATGCAAGAGTCTTTGTTTTCCTTGTTCCAGATGGCAAAAACATCTGCGGCGTTAACCAGGCTGGCGGAAGCAGGGATACCTTATATCTCTTTCATGACTGATCCAACCATGGGCGGGGTCTCGGCAAGTTTAGCCATGCTGGGTGACCTCAATGTTGCTGAACCCAACGCCCTTATCGGGTTTGCCGGGCCCAGGGTCATAGAGCAAACCGTGCGGGAGAAATTGCCGGAAGGTTTTCAGCGTAGCGAATTTTTGCAAGAACATGGCGCCATCGACATGATTATCGACCGGCGCGAGATGCGCGATAAAATTGCTGCGATTCTGGCGATGCTTACAGAAAACAAGACCGTTGCCGATGTGGACATTATTCAACCAGGGCTTGAACCTGAGATTAGGCCGGAACTAAAAGTTATTCCAGATGAGGATGACACCGAACAGCTTCCCGAACAGGAAGGTTAGTTTATCTCCTCACATGGTCCGTTTTGATACGCTAAATAGTTGGTTAAGCTGGCAGGAAAAATCACATCCTTTGACTATAGACCTGGGCCTGGAGCGGGTAGCAAAGGTTTATAAGGCGCTTAACCCTTCAGGCGCTAAGCCGCTTACCATCACGGTAGCAGGCACTAATGGAAAAGGTTCTTGCATTGCGTATCTTGAAGCAATTTACTTGGCGCAGGGATACCGTGTGGGTGCTTACACGTCCCCACATATCTTGAAATACAACGAACGGATCAAAATAGGTGGCATCCCTATAAGCGATGACAAAATTTGCCAGGCATTTGAACGAATTGAAATAGTCCGTAACAATACGTCGCTCAGTTATTTTGAATTTGGCACTTTGGCGGCATTAGACATATTTTCCCGTGCCAATCTCGATATACAGTTGCTTGAAGTTGGTTTGGGTGGACGGTTGGACGCAGTCAATATTGTTGAACCCGATGTTGCAATCATTAGTAGTATCGGAATAGATCACGTCGCGTGGTTAGGTGAAACGCGGGAAGCCATAGGTTATGAAAAAGCGGGGATCTTTCGGGCTTCCGTGCCAGCGATCGTCGGTGACCCACTACCGCCCAACTCATTGATCCAGGTTGCCAGTGACAAAGATGCCTGTTTTTACGCGCTAGGTAAAGACTTTGGTTATACAAAACAGCAAAACGGCTGGGAGTGGTTTTCCGGTGCAAGACGCATCAATCGTCTGCCTGCACCAGCATTAAAAGGCGAACACCAATACCGCAACGCCTCCGCAGTGATTATGGCAACCGTTCAATTAGCTGACAGATTGCCAGTCGACGGGCAATCCATTCAAACGGGCTTGGAAAATGTCCAATTGCCTGGGCGTTTTCAGCTAATTGATGGAACTGTTCCCGTGCTTTTGGACGTAGGACATAACCCCGAAGCAGTGCGAACCCTGTTGGAGTATTTGACCCAAAATTTTCCGAACAGACGGATACATGCTATCTTTTCAATGATGAAAGATAAGGACATAGCCGAGGTTCTCAGGATTATGAATCCGGTGGTTTGCAACTGGTTTTTTGCACCCCTGACAAATGTCAGGGCAGCCACAGAAGCCCTCATGCGGGAGATTTTTTCACAACAAGCCGTGCGTAACGTGTCGTTCGGTTATACTGGATTTGTTGATGCCTTTGCGGCTGCAAAAAAACAGGCACGTGAAGGTGAATTGTTACTCGTTTTTGGTTCTTTCTTTTTGGTATCCGATTGTTTGGCTGAATTTCAGAATGGTAGGTAGAAAAAATGGATCATGAATTAAAACAACGTTTGATAGGCGCGGTTGTTGTGACTGCCCTGGCCGCTATCTTTATACCCATGTTGTTTGACGACCCTGTTGATACGAGCGGTAAGGCGGTGACTGAGTTGACTATTCCACAAGCGCCTGCTGATGCCGCACCGGAAACCGCACAAAATCTTCCGGCTAACAAGGATCAGGTGTTGAACAGGCCGGAGACTGAACTTTCTGTTACCGAATTTGACGAAGGTAGCCACGCCAATGCAACAGGTCAAGGGCAAACAACAAATATTCCCGATGGTGAACAAACCGAACAGTCTGGGATGTCCGATTCAGGTTCCGATATTCCAGAGAATGAACCCAGTGATGATTTGACAACTAAACAAGCAGGTCAGAATAAAGAACCGACGCTGGATACTGGGATGGTAGAAAAGGTAAGGCAACCCGAAGAGAGTCAGGGCAATGCAGTTAATACGACCGAGGCTGCAAAAGAGCCGGAGCAAGGGCTGGAAACTCCCGCTAAAGGATCGGTCTCTAAACCGGTAGTCCCTGGGAAAACTAAAGTCAAATCTGTGCCCTCTGTGGAAAAGACAGCAGAAAAGACCAAGGCAGTCGCTAAGACCCCAAAAGACACCGCAAAAAAATCAAGTTCTAAGTTAGTGCGTTATTCCATACAAGCAGGCAGTTTCAATAAGAAGGAAAACGCCCAGGCATTGGTAGAAAAACTTCGCAAACAAGGAATGCCTGCATCCATAGTGACAAAAGGCGATTTATACCGGGTCAAGATAGGCCCGGCGCTAGACAAGAACAAGGCCAAAGAGATGAAAGCGAAATTGGATAAGCAGAATATCAAAAGCGTATTGTATTCCGAGTGATGTAACTATCTACTCAACAGAGAATTGTTGATTTAGAGAAGCATGATCTGGGTCGATATTGCCATTATTGCATTGCTAGCAATTCACATCGTTGCCGGAGTAATCCGTGGATTTAGCCAGGAAGTCTTTACCTTGATCGCATGGGTAGCAGGAATATTCGTTGCTTGGCTTTTTAGTCAGGATTTTGCAATTTTTTTGTTGAAAGTTTTTAGTCCCCCGTCAGCTAGGCTTGCAGTTGCATTTGTATCTTTAATCCTTATAACAGTTGTGATTGGTGCGATAATAAAAGTGTTGCTGGCAAAAGCCGTAAAAAAAACCGGCCTGAACTTTCTTGACCGGTTGGGCGGCCTGCTCCTGGGCTTAGTTCATGGCTTGGTCGTGGTGTTTGTCCTGGTTGTGGTGGCCGGCTTGACGGCCTTGCCAAAAGATCGCTGGTGGCAAGAATCTAAATACATACCGCCTTTTCAATCATTGGCCATTTTAGTAAAAGACAATATCCCGTCTACTGTGGCAAGTTCCATCAATTATCGCTAACGCCCTGTGGGCAGGTTAAGTAACAATGTGTGGTATTGCCGGTATAGTTTCACATCAAAACGTCAATCAAGAGCTATACGATGCCCTGACGGTTTTACAGCATAGAGGTCAGGATGCGGCAGGGATAATCACTTGCGAAAATGGCCGGTTGTTTTTGCGTAAGGATAATGGCTTGACCCGCGACGTTTTTACTGACGTACAGATGATGAAGCTGAAAGGCAATATGGGTATTGCCCATGTGCGTTATCCGACGGCGGGCTGCGCGAGTTCGGCAGAAGCGCAACCCTTCTACGTCAACTCGCCTTTCGGTTTGACGCTGGCACATAACGGCAATCTGACCAATACGGAAGAACTCAAAAAAGCTTTGTTCGTTGAAGACCAAAGACATATCAATACCGATTCCGATTCGGAAGTATTGCTGAATGTGTTTGCTCATGAACTGCAAAGTTTAGGCAAACTGAAGTTGACTGTCGATGATGTCTTCCAGGCGGTTTCTAGTGTTCACCGCCGTTGCCGGGGTGCTTATGCGGTAGTCATAATGATTGCAGGCTTTGGTATTTTAGGGTTTAGGGATCCGCACGGTATCAGGCCGGTGGTGTTTGGCGAAAGGAAGACCGGCCAGGGTTCGGATTTTATGATTGCATCGGAAAGCGTTGCCCTGGATGTGTTAGGTTTTGAACTCATCAGGGATATTCAGCCTGGAGAGGCTATATTTATCGAGGAATCGGGCAAACTCCATACCCGGCAATGTGCTGAGAAGATAGACCATTGCCCTTGCATTTTCGAATATGTCTATCTCGCCCGTCCGGATTCAATCATAGACAATATTTCTGTATACAAAGCACGTTTGCGCATGGGTGAAAAACTCGCCGAAAAAATTCTCCGGGTATGGCCTGATAATGATATTGATGTGGTCATTCCCATTCCCGACACTAGCCGTACGGCGGCTTTACAGATGGCTTATCTGCTGGGCGTGAAATTTCGTGAAGGATTTATAAAAAACCGTTACATCGGCCGTACGTTTATTATGCCCGGCCAGAAAATGAGGGAGAAATCGGTCAGGCAAAAGCTGAATGCAATCGGCCTTGAGTTTGAAGGAAAAAATGTTTTACTGGTGGATGATTCCGTGGTCAGGGGAACCACCTCAGCACAGATTATCCAGATGGCGCGGGATGCGGGCGCAAAAAAAGTCTACTTTGCTTCGGCTGCGCCGCCCGTGCGTTATCCCAATGTCTATGGAATCGACATGCCGGCAGCCAGTGAGTTGATTGCACATAACCGTACTGAAGAAGAGGTTTGTGCCATAATCGGCGCTGACAAAATGATTTATCAAGATTTGGATGATTTGATCGAAGCTGTACGCCGGGGTAACCCCAGTATCAAGCATTTTGACACGTCCTGTTTTAGTAAGATATATATTACCGGCGATGTTGACGATGATTATCTTGAACTCACGGAATCGCAGCGTAACGATGGTGCTCAAACGGAACGAAATGCGGTCGGTGTTGTCGCCGAAGTGTAATGCTACACCCAAGGTGGTCACAATTGCGGATTTTATTAAGCAGTTCTTCGTGGTAAATAAGAATTCCAACATGAGGCCGTGCAGAGTATCGTTATGGACGAACTGATGTCTGGGCAGTTTGCCAACTTCTTCGATCAACCGTACTATTTATCAAATAAATGAAAGAGATCGACTGGAAAAATTATGGGCTTGAAACCCAGGCGATAAGGGCAGGGCAGAAGCGCACCCATGAAGACGAACACAGCTTGCCGATTTTTACGACCTCCAGTTATGTATTCAAAGATGCTGAAGAAGCGGCACTACGCTTTACTGGGCAAAAGCCTGGCAATATCTATTCCCGTTTCACGAATCCTACGGTAAACGCTTTTCAGGAACGTCTCGCCTACATGGAAGGCGGTGAGCGCTGTCTGGCGTTTGCATCAGGGATGGCCGCTATAATGGCGATCGGTATGGGGCTGCTTAAAGCGGGCGACCATGTGGTTTGTTCACGGGGTGTTTTTGGCAATACTGTCCTATTATTCCAGAATTATTTCGGAAAATTTGGTGTTGACACGGATTTTGTTGATTTAATAGACACTAAAGCTTGGGAAGCAGCCATAAAACCCAATACCCGGTTTTTATTTCTGGAAACGCCCTCAAATCCGCTCATTGAGATTGCAGATATTGAATTATTGGCTATTATTGCACATAAGTATGGTTGCTTGTTGATAGTCGACAACTGTTTTTGTACGCCTGTGCTGCAAAAACCGTTCGCGTTGGGTGCCGATATTGTGATCCATTCGGCAACCAAATACATTGACGGACAAGGACGTTGTGTCGGCGGCGCGGTTATTGCCCGTAACGAAATCATAGAAAAGGCAATCTATCCCTATTTACGTACGGGTGGCGCAACCATGAGTCCGTTTAATGCGTGGGTGTTCTTGTCAGGGTTGGAGACATTAGCCGTAAGGATGAAAGCACACTGCGACAATGCGTTCGAACTGGCACAGTGGCTGGCACAGTGCCCGGGCATCAGTAAGATACACTATCCCGGCTTGCCTTCACACGCCCAGCATGAACTGGCCAAACGCCAACAAAGCCATTTTGGCGGCATAGTCAGTTTTGAACTGCAAGGCGGTAAAGAACATGCGTGGAAGTTGATCGATGCGACGGAAATGATTTCAATTACCGCAAACCTGGGCGATGTTAAAACCACCATCACGCATCCGGCAACCACCACTCATGGCCGGTTAACGCCTGAAGTACGGGAGATGGCGGGCATCAAAGATGGATTGGTCAGAATCTCGGTCGGCCTGGAAAACTTAGATGACATCAAAAGGGATCTAGCTCGGGGTTTGTAACACAATAGGGGGCATCATGGTTTTAGCGTTAGTACAAAGTTTATTCACTGAAAATGTCAGGTTACTTAAAAGCGAAGCATCCAAGACCGCTTATCAAGGTGTCGCAATAGCGATAACCACTATTATTATCGCCACGAGTTTAGTTTGTTATTTTGAGAAAGGCACCCTTTCGTTAGAAGGCTTATGGGCTGCACAGAAGCATAACGTCGCTCTATGGATGCTAAATTTTGTGCCTTTTGTTTTTGGGTTTTGGGGTCAGTACTCAAATTCCCTGATTGCCTACCAGGCAGGGGCCATGATTGTCAATCAAACTCAGGAACTGCGTACTAAAGCAGATGACCTTGAGAAACAGACCGCTTATGTGACTACCCATGATCGACTGACTGACTTGCCCAATAGGGCGCTGTTTTACGATCGCGTCGAAAGGGCTATTATTTCGGCCATTTCCTCCGGCAACCAACGTCACCGATTGTCTATTTTATTGATTGAAATTGAGAATTTTAATGACATCTACGATGCCTTGGGAAGAAACAGCAGCGACTTGATACTCAAGCAAATTTCAACACGGCTACAAGGTGTAAGCCTGGAAAGGGATGACGTTGCCAAAATTGACGGGAATATCTTTGGTGTTTTGCTGTCGGAAATTTCCGATGTAAGCAGGGCGGAAGAGTTTGCAAGACAGATTCAAAAAACGATGGAATCCCCCTTTAATATTTACGGGCTTCATGTTGCCATCCATCCTAATGTGGGTATCGTCCATTTTCCAGAACATGGGGAAGATGTTGATGCACTTGTCCAGAGAGCTGGTGTTGCACTACATATCGCGCAAAAATCAAATAAAGGCTACGCTACCTATGAGCCGTCATTTGATAAACATACGCCTTTTCGGCTTACTTTGATATCGGAATTACGTCATGCCATAGAACGGGACGGCCTGGAGTTGTTTTATCAGCCGCAGGTATCGATAAAAACGGGGGAAATCTGCGGTGTTGAAGCCCTGGTGCGCTGGAATCATCCGGTACATGGATTCGTCCCGCCCGATGAGTTTGTGGCTATGGCTGAGCGAAACAGGATGATTAATCAATTAACGCAATGGGTTCTAAAACGTGCATTCCGGGATTGCGCTAACTGGCATAAACAGGGATTGCCCATCAAAATATCGGTCAATTTGTCAGTTAAGGATTTACATAATCCGGAGCTGCCCGATTTAATATCCGGGGTGGCGGTTGCAACGGGGATCAAACCGGAGTGGATAATACTTGAGATCACTGAAAGCTCGGTGATGACCGAGCCTGAAAGGGCCTTGGAAATTATCCAAAGACTAAACCAGATGGGTTATCAATTCTCAATTGATGATTTTGGCACCGGGTATTCTTCATTGGCCTACCTTAAGAAGCTTCCGTTAACAGAGATCAAGATAGACAAATCGTTCGTCATGGACATCTTGACCAGCGAAAATGATGCCGCTATCGTCAAGGCAACCGTTAACCTAGGGCATAATCTTGGCCTTATGGTTACGGCAGAAGGTGTCGAGAGTAAGGAGATAATGTCCAGATTAATGGACTATGGTTGCGATGTCGCACAGGGGTATTTTCTGAGCAAACCGGTATCGGTACAGAATTTCAATCAGTGGGTGAGCGATTCGCATTGGAAAATTGCTGATCATTCACCCTCTCCAATCTTGCGGTTAGTTCAGTAAAGTGACACAAATCAACAGCAAAAGTGCTTTTAAATTGTAAAAACTTCAAATAGCAATTTCCGCTTCTGACAAAAGATCATCCAGCTTTTTTTGTTACTCAAGCGCATAAAGCTCATCAAAACCGCCAACGTGAAGGCCGCCAATGTAGATTTGCGGCACAGTCCGGCGCTTTGTTTTAACCATCATTTCTTCCCTGGCATCGAGTTCTTTATCGACATTAATTTCCGTGTACATCACCCCTTTTCGGTCGAGCAAACGCTTAGCCATGACACAATAAGGGCAGAGGCTAGATGTGTAAATCAATATCTCGGGCATAATTGTAGATCAATAATAATGCTAAAAGGCTACCATTCTATCGGCAATAAGCGCCCTATTCAATCTGGTACACTGACCACAGCCCTTATAATGTGGGATAATATCTCCGGTTTTTCCGTAGACGGTAGAGGGTAAAGTTGGTTCAACGATGAGATGTCCTTTTTGTTCCACCCAAGATACGCGCGTTATTGATTCCAGATTGGCAAATGAGGGAGACCACGTCCGGCGGCGGCGTGAGTGCATCGTGTGCAAGGAACGATTTACCACGTTTGAAACCGCAGAACTGACTTTGCCACGTATCGTCAAGCGTAATGGAATCCGCGAGCCATTTGACGAGAACAAATTGCGTTCCGGCATGTTAAGGGCGTTGGAAAAGCGGCCTGTAGGCAGCGATGATATTGAAGCGGCAGTCAACCGAATCAAAAAAGATTTGCTCACCAGTGGGGAGCGGGAAGTGACGGCGCAAGAATTGGGTGAAAAAGTGATGAAGGAATTAAATTTGCTGGATCATGTCGCGTTTGTGCGTTTTGCCTCGGTTTATCGCAGTTTCCAGGATGTCAGCGAGTTCACTGATATGATCGAAGGGCTACAAAAAAAATAACATGCCGGTACGTGATGAGCAGGATGCCTTGTTCATGGCACGCGCTATCCATCTGGCGAAAAGAGGGTTGACAACCACTGACCCGAACCCCCATGTGGGTTGTGTTTTGGTCAAAGACGGCAGAATTATTGGTGAAGGCTGGCACAAACGGGCAGGTCTTGCCCATGCTGAAGTTGAAGCACTGAACAATGCGGCGGAGGATACTACGGGCGCAACGGCTTACGTCACTTTAGAGCCATGCAGTCATCACGGCAGGACTCCACCGTGTTGTGAAACTCTGGTAAAAGCGGGAATTAAGCGAGTGGTTGCAGCCATGCAAGATCCCAATCCACGAGTATCTGGACAAGGTTTTGCACACCTTAAGGCTGCGGGTGTTGTTGTCAGTTACGGTGTGCTTGAGGAAGATGCACGGGCTTTAAACCGTGGCTTCATCATGCGAATGACTAAAGGTTGTCCTTTCGTCCGCAGCAAACTGGCAATGAGCCTGGACGGACGGACCGCTATGGCATCGGGCGAGAGCCAATGGATCACTTCATCTGAAGCGAGAGCGGATGTACACAGGTTAAGGTCGGAAAGTTCAGCGATAATCACTGGGATCAACACGGTTCTTGCGGATAATCCGGCATTGACGGCGCGTGTAGAGAAAGAAGTCGTGCAACCTGTCAGGGTGGTGCTGGATTCTGCCCTAAAAATGCCAACCCATGCCAAAATGGCAAGTTTACCAGGACGTAGTTTGATTTTGACCTGTTCTCAGGATAAAGCCAGAAAGGAAGTTTTGCAAAAGGCTGGCTTTGAGATTTATAGCTTACCTGATGATCAAGGCCGTCTTGACCTCCCCGAAGTGATGACATTTTTGGCCGAACAGGAAATCAATGAAGTGTTAGTTGAAGCAGGCGCTGTGCTAAATGGCGCATTATTGGCTGGAAACCTCGTTGATGAATGGATTATTTACGCAGCCCCCTATATCCTGGGCGATCAGGGTCGCGGCTTGTTCACATTGCCGAATTTTCAAAAATTGGCCGATAAAAAACAACTCAAGTTTCAGGATATCAGGCATGTAGGGCAAGACTTAAAACTAACTTTAACACCATTATAATTTAGCTTTTGATGTTCACGGGTATCATTAATGCGGTCGGTAAAATCACGGCCATAGAGCGTAAAGGCGGCGATTGCCGGTTAACCATAAATACCGGAAAATTACCACTATCGGACACGTTGACGGGTGACAGTATTGCCGTCAATGGTGTTTGTTTAACGGCGGTAAAGTTGGGTAAACGGCATTTTTGTGCGGACGTGTCCAACGAAACGATGGCTAGATCGACACTAAAAAATGCCGTTGTCAGTACGCCAGTCAATCTGGAGCTGGCCTTAACGCCAACAACCCGGATGGGTGGGCATATCGTCAGCGGCCATGTTGACGGTATCGGCGAACTGGTCGAGAAAAAAGCGGATGGGCGTTCTGTCCGGCTGACCTTTAAAGTCCCCGATGATTTGGCAAAATATATTGCTGAAAAAGGTTCTATCTCTATAAATGGTATCAGTCTGACCGTCAATACCGTGAATGGCGCTTTATTTAGTGTTAATATCGTTCCCCACACGCTCAAGGAAACGACACTGGCGGATATAGCGGTAGGTAACCAAGTCAATCTTGAAGTCGATTTACTGGCACGTTATTTAGAACGATTGCTCCAGGGAGATGCCGCCGCTAAACCACAGGACACAATCACCGAGGCCTTGTTGCAAGACAGCGGATTCTTGCGTTAAACCATACACACATGAATACCATCGAAGAAATCATAGAAGATTTACGCCAGGGTAAAATGGTCATCATTATGGACGATGAAGACCGTGAAAACGAAGGCGATCTCGTTATGGCGGCAGCTTTTACGCGCCCGGAAGACATTAATTTTATGGCGCGGTATGGGCGTGGGCTGATTTGCTTGACCTTGACCAGCGAGCGTTGCCAGCAGTTACGTTTGCCGCTGATGATAAATGAAAACAAAACCACGCATTCAACCAATTTTACCGTTTCGATAGAAGCCGCGACGGGTGTAACCACAGGCATATCGGCGGCAGACCGGGCGCGGACTGTACAATGTGCCGTGGCTATAGATGCCAAGCCGGAAGACCTGATCCAGCCGGGGCATATTTTTCCGCTGATGGCAAAATCAGGTGGCGTATTAAACCGGGCAGGGCATACCGAAGCGGGTTGTGATCTGGCAAGATTGGCAGGCACGGAGCCAGCAGCCGTTATTGTTGAGATCCTTAACGAAGATGGTTCTATGGCACGAAAGCCTGATTTGGAAATATTTGCCAAACATCATAACCTCAAAATAGGTACAATCTCCGACCTTATTCACTATCGTATCCAACATGAAAATACCCTGGAACGCATCAGTGAGTGTGCTTTTCCAACCGAGTTTGGCGATTTCCGCCTGTATGCTTATCAGGACAGGAATGACAATAATCTGCATTTGGCTTTGGTCATGGGCAATGTTTCCGACGACAAACCTGTATTGGTCAGGGTACATGCCCGCAACCTATTGGATGATGTATTTGCCTCCAAGCGCACCGACCGGAGTATCCCGATGCGTATCGCCATGCAGAAGATAGCCAAAGAAGGTCGTGGCGTATTAGTGGTCATCAGGCAAAATGAAAGTAACAAAAACTTGGTTGAATTGATCCACCGCTATCAACTTGAAGACAACGGCGTAGCCATTCCCCTTCCAGAGCCGACTGATTGGCGCATGACGGGAACGGGGGCGCGTATCTTGTCTGATCTCGGCGTACACAAGTTAAAAGTGTTGGGAACCCAGAAAAAATACGTCGGTCTCGCAGGGTTTGACTTAGTAGTGACCGAACACGTCAGTTGTGATGTTTGGGAAGGCAGTGACCTTAATAAATCAGCGTAAACAGAATCTATGCTAAAAAAGAGAAAAATAATGTCCGCAATAACAACATTTGAAGGCAACTTGTCGGCCCAAGGGCGAACCGTTTGCATCGTCGCATCACGGTTCAATAGCTTTATCGTCGAACAACTGCAGGCCGGTGCAATAGATGCCTTAGTCCGCCACGGCGCTGAAAGGGCGAACATACATCTGGTGAAAGCGCCGGGCGCATTTGAACTGCCGCTGGTCGTGCAACGTGTTGCGGCGACCAAAAAATATGCTGCAATCATCGCCTTGGGCGCGGTGATACGCGGAGTTACGCCGCATTTTGAATATGTTGCCGGAGAATGCGTTAAAGGTATTGCAACGGTTTCCTTACAGTATGATGTACCCGTGGGTTTTGGCGTGCTGACCGTCGATACCATCGAGCAAGCCATCGAACGCGCAGGCACGAAAGCGGGCAACAAGGGTGCGGAAGCGGCCATGTCCGCCATCGAAATGATGAGTTTACTGGAAAATTTAGCCAATCAATGAGCCAAACCAAAACCAACGCACGCAAAGCCGTCGTGCAAGCCCTCTACCAATGGCAGATGACAGGGCAGAGCCTCATCGACATTGAGCGGCAATTTGAAGAAGAAGAACGCTTAAAAGGCGTACAAAAAAGCTACTTCAGGGAATTGTTCCACAGCATTCCTCAGTGTGTGGATACCATCGACGAAATCCTTGCCGAATTCGTCGATCGGCCTGTTGATGTGATTGATCCGGTTGAACGGGCGATATTAAGGATGGGTGTCTATGAATTGCTGCACCGTCCCGAGATGCCTTACCGGGTAGTCCTTAATGAAAGCATCAACCTTGCCAAACACTTTGGGGCGGATGGGAGTCACCGATATGTTAATGGCATTCTGGACAAAGTGGCGCAGAAAATACGCACTGTGGAAGTTAAAAATAAGGTTCAAGGTTCAAGGTGAAAGGCACACACAAGGCGCAAGGCTAAAAGTGCAAAAGGTGCTATTTTTTTGCCTTTAGCCTTTAGTTTTACACACATGCCCCTCTCAGAATTCACCCTTATCGAGCGGTTTTTTAACCAGCAAAAGGTCAAAAAAAACACGACTACATTGGGAATAGGCGACGACTGCGCCTTGCTATCCGTTCCTGCGGGATATGAACTGGCGGTTACGACCGATACGATGGTGGAGAATGTACACTTTTTTGCCGGAAGCGATCCTTATCAACTGGGCCATAAAATACTGGCGGTCAATTTGAGCGACCTCGCCAGCATGGGCGCAAACCCCTTTTCCGTTACCTTGGCGCTAACATTGCCCAGCATCGATGAAAACTGGCTGCAAGCCTTTGCCGAGGGGTTTTTTGCATTGGCAGAACGCCATTCAGTGGATTTGATCGGCGGCGATACCACGTCCGGCCCATTAACATTAACCGTCCAAGCATTAGGTTTGGTGACATCCGGGCTAGCGCTCAAGCGTTCAACAGCTAAACCCGGCGACACCATCTGCGTGACGGGCTATCTGGGTGTTGCTGGGCTAGGTTTAAAAATCAAACAAGGTTATCACTGCAAGCAGCCCGAAGCCGCCTTAAAACGCTTCAACCAACCTGAACCACAGGTCGAAATCGGCCAGGCTTTGGTCGGTATCGCCAATGCCTGCATAGATATATCAGACGGATTGACAGGTGATATAGGTCATATTCTTCAGCAAAGCCGGGTCGGAGCGTGTCTCGATTGGGAAGCCTTGCCCTTGTCTCAAGCAGTCAAAGCGTATATCGAAGACACAGGCGATTGGGCTATGCCGCTGACAGCCGGGGACGATTACGAGCTGTGCTTTACCGTCAGCCCGGATAAGATTAAAGCATTAAATATTCCCCACACCAAAATCGGTGTCATTGAATCCTTGCCGGGGTTACGGCTTAATAAATCAGGCAACATCCATCCATTAGAGGCAAAAAGTTTTGAGCACTTTACTTAACACCCAGGTAGGCAAAAACCGGTTAACGCCAAAACAAATCATGACCGACCCGATACTGTTTCTGGCCTTTGGTTTTGGCTCCGGTCTGGCAAAAAAAGCCCCCGGTACGTTTGGCACATTGGCGGCGGTGCCGCTCTATTGCTTGCTGACCCAAAGCGGGGATCTGGTTTATGGCATAGTAACAATAACAGTCACAGTTGCTGGCATCTGGATTTGCGGGCTGGCAGCAGAAAAACTGGGTGAACACGACTTTGGCGGCATCGTTTGGGATGAAATCTCTGGATACCTTATCACCCTGTGGTGGATACCGTTTAGCTGGCAAGGCATAGTGCTAGGTTTTATCTTGTTCCGGTTCTTCGACATCCTTAAACCCTGGCCGATTAAATGGGCAGACCGACGCGTTAAGGGCGGTTTGGGTATAATGTTGGATGATGCGTTGGCGGGGATGTTTGCTAATGTGGGGTTAGTGTTGATTTTGTGGTGGTGGGGGTAATGATTGTATTGGAAAAGTAATTATCCTAAAGATGATTACGATCTTATTTGTAAGAAATCTCAGGGTTGTTTATAGATGGGTTGATTAAAATAAGCGGTAAGTATTTCATAAGGGGTGGCGTTATCCAAACCCTTATGGGGTTTGACCGTGTTGTTAGGAGTTAATGAAGCCCATCAGCTCGACATGGCGGTGCTGCCCGTCCTTGAACACTTGTTGGCGGTGCCCCATGTCCATCAAGGTGCGGACGGCACGTTCCGCCTTGCCGTTGGTTTGGGGTCGGTTGACGCGAGTGGACTTCTGGCCGATGCCGTGCTGTGCACA
>NZ_JBKKBJ010000014.1:0-3828 GCF_046714055.1 Methyloglobulus sp.
GTGTTAAGGTGTAATGGAAATCTTCTTTCCTGAAATGATTAAGTAGCTGCTTGATAAAAATGTCCGGCGCACTGTCGAAACCGTGTAACTGCGTGACCAATTGTTTGATTTTATCCGAAGGCGCACCCGGCAATTGCCGGGCATGTTGGTATTCGGCTTTAGTGATGTAACCCGTGTTGTATGTAGGGTAGGAAGTCAGTTTGTATTCGGCGCGTTTATCAAAGTCATCGGTGGTAATCAGTTGATAATTGGCATTCTGGCGTAATTGGTTTGGGTAGCCTGCCGGCATGTCCAGCGCAAACACCCAGTTTTTGCCCTGCGGTTCCATCAACAGAGTGTACTGGTAAGGTTTTCCTGAAAAAGTCAGCTTGTCTAAATGTTGTTGGTATGACAAGTCGTTGGCTTGCGTCCACTTTTTGCCGTCGGTTTGGGTTAGCACCGGACCGCGCCAATAGCGTTGCTTAGTTGGTGGAATGGCTCCTGTAAACTTAACCCTGAACACCAGTTCATCCGACATGCCGAGATCGGTGATGGAACCCGGCTCCATCGTGTCGCTGAGTCCCGATTTTTTCTGCTGTTCATCATTAAACAACAGCCATTTCGGCGCCTCAACCCGTGGAAATAGGATGAATATCACAATCATCATCGGTATTGCCTGGGCAATAATAACCCCTGCTTTTTTGATCGCTGCTTTGATCGCCGTACTCGTTTGTGCAACATAACTATTGATGAATGCCAGCGTCGCCAGCAACACACAGCAAACAAACAGGATGTACGCTGCCATCAGTATGCTTTGCCCGTACAAGAACTGAGAGGCGGCAACGATAAATGCCAGATAATTAATCAGGTAAAGATCGCGCTCGCTTTTTATCTCCATTAATTTCAAGCCCAGGGCAATCACGAACAAACTCGTTCCGCCATCGCGTCCCAAAATGCCACGATGCTGACTGTACAGGATCGCCAATCCGCACACAGTCAGGAACAATAGCGTTGGGCCATTAGGTAAACGGTCAGGTTTCCAAATACCGATAAACCGCCAAACTAGCAGCAGGCTAAAAAAGCCGAACACGGCCAAGTGAAGATGATACACATGCGGAAGAGCTATCAGGCCGATAGAGGACAACAAAAAAATCAGGATATTTTTATTATGGGCAGGATTCATCGTAAAAAGTCAGTTGATGTATTCGTGATCAAATTTTAGCTATGAAATATCAATGAAGTGTACAAATAGAACTATCATCCAGATGGCTCCTGCATTGTAGGGGCAGGCCTTGTGCCTGTCCGGGCAACCACAAGGGACTGCCCCTACGATAGCAGCGGAAAAATCAAATCTAATTGATCTTTTAAATCATAAGTTAAACAAGGCCAGCGCTTCCAGACATAGCCGGTAATGTGCGGGGCCATTGCCAGGTTCCAGCCGCAAACTGGGTAGTATGAATCCGTAACTCAGGCCTGCTTGCTCGGCATCAACCACCCAGCGGCATAAGTAACTCAGGCGTTCTTCGAGCGACTGTCCGGGTGCATGCCCATAATCCAGCCAGATTTCTGCCGAACTTTCCCCGCCATACTGCTTGCTGAATAAACCCAATCCTTTCGCGTATGCTTTCCAGTGCAGGTGTTTGATCGGATCGCCTGCTTGATAACTTTGCAACCCGTAAAACTCATCGCCACCCTTTTTGAACTGCCCTTGCTGGGCTTTTGTTGATCCAGTTTCCGGGAAAGGGATTTCCTGGTTTGCTGGTTTAGGATACACCAACGCTTTGGCATTGAAACGGATAGGCGACCAGGCGCGGAACAACCCTAAGGGATAAGTGCTGAAAATGGTGACGGTTCCTGCCGGATGCCAGCCCCGCTTCTGGGTAAGGTCGTATAACGTAATGTGAGCCTTGCTATGCGCTTTCAGGTTGAAGTGCTCGACAGCCTTCATTTTTAGTTGCACATGCTGGCTCTCAACCGATGTGGGATTGTCGATATGGACACCAAAACCCGCAGCCTCTCCAGCAAATACCGCTGTGGTTTCGCCTTCTTGAACCGTCAAACCAGCCAGGGATTTATAGGTATGCAAAATGGTGATAAAAAAAATACTGCCCAGCAAAAATGCCAGCATATAGGCAAGATTGTTGTTGTAAACAAAGGCAATCAGCATTAGCAGCAGGATCAATAAGCTGAAACCCAAGCCACGCTGCGTAGGCAAGATAAATATCCGCCGCTGGTTTAGGATTAACGGTTTTTGGTTCAACCTTCGCTCGCCCAGAAAAAACCGGCTCATCCGAAAGCGTTCCTTTAAGGCTAATCCTTTCAATGGACGGCAACCTTAGCCAGAATGGGTGCGACAATGGCTACGGAATCGTTATTGCCTGACCTTAACCGGTGTCCGGCAACCGCCGCCAGCACGGCCTGTATGTCTTCCGGGATGACCGCATCGCGCTGATCCATGAACGTCCAGGCTTTGGCAGCCGTCAGCAGCGCTAGCCCGGCCCTTGGCGACAGTCCACAATGATACTCCTCTGATTCACGCGTAAAGTTGATGATGGCCTGGCAGTAATCCAGCAAGGCACTGGAAACATGGACTTCAGTAATCGCCTGTTGCAGTTGCTGCAATTGGTGGGGCGTAAGCTGCGCCGATAAGGATTGAATGAGATGATGCCGGTTTTGTCCTATCAGCAATTGGCGCTCCGATTTAGAATCGGGATAACCCAGCTCAATCCGCATCAGAAAGCGGTCCAGTTGCGATTCCGGCAGGGGGAAAGTGCCGATCTGGTGGGATGGATTTTGCGTTGCAATCACGAAAAAAGGTTCCGGCAATGGGTAGGTGATTCCTTCCACGGTGACTTGCTGCTCTTCCATCGCTTCCAGTAATGCGCTTTGCGCTTTGGGTGTCGAGCGGTTAATCTCATCGGCCAGCACCATCTGGTTAAATATGGGCCCTGGATGGAATTTAAATTCATGGTTTTTGGCATCAAACACCGATGCGCCAATGATGTCCGCCGGCAAAATATCGCTGGTAAATTGAATGCGCTGGTAATTCATCCCCAGCAACTTAGCCAGCGTATGAGCCAGCGTCGTCTTGCCCACGCCGGGAATATCTTCAATCAATAAATGCCCGCGTGCCAACAGGCAACACACCGCCAGGCGGATTTGCCTTTCTTTGCCGAGGATAACCTGATTTGCTGCTTTAAGTAGCTGCTGGATGTCATTTTGCATAGTTAATGGTAGGATGCTCGAATTATGAGTTGTTGCCCTTAAGTATAGAACAACACTTCTGGGGAAACGCTGAACAAATCGCTTTCGCTCAGGGTTCGACGACCAAGGAAGTGCCTGTGGTACAAGCTCAGCACGAACGGGATCAATGAGTTACCGTTCATCCTGAACCTGTCGAAGGATTAAATCAGCGTTTCCCCTAGTAAAGGGCAAATCAAAAGCAGGAGTTTTGCAATGAAAGAATATGAAGAAGTACGTAGCCATCTAATTGAAATGCTGGAGGAACTTGACGATCGTCTGGCCAAGATCACTTCTGATGTTAAACATACCGATGTGCCATTAGAAAAAGATTTCGCTGAACTTGCCACACAGTCTGAAAATGACGAAGTGCTGGATTACCTAGGCAATGCCGCCAGGGCAGAAAGGGATAGGGTGCAACAAGCAATCGCCCGGATAGACAGTGGCGAGTACGGCATTTGCGAGTTGTGCGGCGAACCTATCAGAAAAGAGCGCCTGGAAGCTGTGCCTTATTCCAGCATGTGCGTCAAGTGTGCAAGCCAGGCTGGGTGTTGAAGTTGGTAAGAACTTATCCGCAATTAACTTGATAAATTTCATATTGTCGTGAAT
>NZ_JBKKBJ010000015.1:0-13514 GCF_046714055.1 Methyloglobulus sp.
TGCCCGGCGGCGCAAACACCCATGATGCCATGATGCCAAGCCGCTCGCCGCCACCCTGGACGGCATTGCCGTCGGGCGTCCCGGCGAAGGTTCGCCCCGGCAGGGCCCCTGCCCGGATGCCGGTCAGGTGGGCGGACCGGCTAGGCGCGAGGCCGAGGAAAGGGGCGATGCCCCGCACGTCAGGCCGTGCGGCGAAGAGCTTGCAGGAATGGACAAGGACCCCGGTTTTAAGGCAAGGCGCTGGGTGGTTGGGGTTTGCCACTCCTGGTTTGACCGGTCCAGGAAACTCTTGGTGCGCCATGAAAAAATGGATCGGAGCCATCTCGGCTGGCTTATGCTGGCCGCTTCGGCCATCGTTTTACGGAAACTAAAACGGAAAGGTCAGGGGAATATTATTTATGGACAAGCTCTAAGCGTTTTTACACAGTCTGGGTCGATTTCTACATTTCATTTCCTAAAAAACTTTTTAATTTTAAGTAACTTTGAAACTCCAAATGCTGGGATTACACATAATTACGGGCTGGCAATCACTCAGATAATGTGCCGGCAGCGACTTAGAAAAATCACAATAATTTTGGGGAATAGACAATAATAGCCACATTCGGATGGTTGTTTTGTTGGGGTTCGCAAGCTCACCCACAACCTACAAATTCGGGTTGCTTGCTAACGCTCACGGCTAATTTTATCCGCCCACACATCCATCATGCTGCTTTCCTCCATTATAATAGGACCCAAACTGGTTAAACATCAGCCATATTCCCAACTTTATGTGGCCTACAGCGGCGGGGTAGATTCCCATGTACTGCTGCACTTATGTGCAAATATTAATCACCTCAAAGACAAAATAACCGCCGTTTATGTCAATCATGGTTTACAAGTTGAAGCTGATCTGTGGGGAACACACTGCGAACAGATCAGCGAGGGTCTTGGTGTTAGGTTTCTGTCTTTAACCGTAGATGCTCATGCTGCCCCCGAAGAAAGCCCGGAAGAAGCTGCCAGAAATGCCCGTTATGCCTCCTTGAAACCGCTGCTTGCCGACGGTGACTTGTTATTGCTTGCCCAGCATAGTGAAGATCAACTGGAAACCGTGTTGTTGCAATTGTTTCGTGGCAGCGGCCTTAAAGGGCTTTCTGGAATGCCGGAAAGGTTGGCCTTTGGACAGGGGTTCCTGATAAGGCCTTTGCTGGATATTTCCAAAGCCTCGATCATCGAATACGCCAAAAATCACGCTTTACAGTGGATTGAGGACCCCAGTAACCAGCACACGCATTTTGACCGTAATTTCCTGCGTAATGACATCATTCCGCTGTTGATGCAACGGTGGCCGTCTTTAGGCAAAACGGTTTCCCGTTCGGCTAAACATTGTGCTAACGCCCAAAGCTTGATAACTTCCCTTGCCGATGATTTGTTGAGTGCTGTCATTAATCACAGCGATAACACCTTATGCCTTAGCCGTTTGCAAGGCTATTCGTTATTACAGCAACAGTTAATTATCCGGCAATGGTTTCAATGCCTGGGTTTGAAAATGCCTAGCCAGGATTTCGCGCAACGCATTCTGGTACAAGTCGTGGCGGCGAGAGACGATGCCGATCCTACCTTATCAACTCAAGACTACTGTATTCGACGTTACCGGAATACGCTTTATTGCCTAAAACCTACACAAAATAGGTTAGGTGGCAATCTCATTTGGCCTTCCGGCGATTCCTTATTATACATAGCGGATGATGTGTCTTACGAAGTCGTGGAATCATCTGGCGGAATCCCTCGTGATCTATGGCAGAATTCTAGGATCACGGTAAGGTTTCGTTCTGGTGGTGAAACTATTTGTGTGCCAGGGCGTAGTGGTCATCATTCCTTAAAAAAGCTCTATCAAGAAGCCGGGATTCCGCCGTGGGAGCGGGCAGGGATACCCTTGATCTATCTGGACGGGAAACTGGCGGCAGTCGGTGAACATTGGATAAGCGCAGAGTTTTATAGTGAAACGCAGGAACCTTGTTTTCGTGTTATCCGCCATAAAATAAATCCAAAAGGCAATGACGACGCGCCCGATGTCGATTAAAATACGGGCTTAAGCAAAAAGCGCGTCAGTTTATATCTGAAGTCCACCTACCCTTACATGACAAAATACATTTTCATAACTGGCGGCGTCGTGTCATCGCTAGGCAAAGGTATTGCCGCATCTTCTTTGGCCGCTATCCTGGAGGCGCGTGGACTCAAAGTGACCATGACTAAGCTCGATCCTTACATCAATGTCGATCCAGGCACGATGAGCCCTTTTCAGCACGGCGAGGTGTTCGTTACCGAAGATGGCGCAGAAACTGACCTGGATTTGGGCCATTACGAGCGGTTCCTGAAAACCACCATGACCAAGAAAAACAGTTTTACTACGGGTCAGGTGTATGACAGTGTCTTGCGTAGGGAACGCAAAGGCGAATACTTGGGGGCGACAGTCCAGGTCATTCCGCATATTACCGATGAAATCAAAAACCGTATCTACCAAAGCGCAGACGACATGGACATCGCACTGATTGAGATTGGCGGAACCGTCGGCGATATTGAATCCCTGCCATTTCTTGAAGCCATCCGTCAGATGCGTGTGGAATTGGGTACGGAGCGATCTCTCTTTATCCATCTCACACTCGTGCCTTATATCCGTTCTGCTGGGGAGATAAAAACCAAACCTACGCAACATTCGGTCAAAGAATTACGTTCTATCGGTATCCAACCGGACATCCTGGTTTGCCGGTCTGAGCAAACCATCCCCGATAGTGACCGCCGTAAAATTGCCCTGTTTACCAACGTGGAAGAAAAAGCCGTTATCTCAGCGGTTGATGCGGATTCCATTTACCGGATTCCGCTGCTGCTCCATGAGCAAGGACTGGATGAAATTGTCGTCAATAAACTCCGGCTTAACGTGCCTCCAGCCGATTTGACGGAATGGCAGAAGGTTGTTGAGGCGTTAGCGCATCCGGCTGCTGAGGTCAACATTGCGATTGTCGGCAAATATGTCGACCATTCCGATGCGTATAAATCATTAAATGAAGCCCTTATCCATGCGGGTATTGCCACCCTTAATAAAGTAAAAATCACCTACATTGATTCGGAAACGATAGAGGATGAAGGCATTGCCAGGCTTAAGGATGTCGATGCGATCCTGGTTCCTGGCGGCTTTGGCGAACGTGGCATAGAAGGTAAAATTGCCACAGCCAGGTTTGCCCGCGAGAACAAGATTCCCTATTTAGGCATTTGCTTAGGCATGCAGGTCGCCGTCATTGAGTTTGCCAGGGATATGGCTGGACTGGAAGGCGCACACAGTACAGAATTTTTACCCACATCGCCCCATCCGGTTATCGGCCTGATTACCGAGTGGATGGATGATAACGGTCAGCTAGAAATTCGCGATGAGCAATCCGATTTGGGCGGGTCAATGCGTTTGGGTGGGCAGCAATGCAGGTTAAAAGCGGATTCATTGGCCTATCAGATGTACCAAAAAGATGTCATCACTGAACGCCATCGCCATCGCTACGAATTTAATAACCAATATTATGAAAGACTGGAACAGGCAGGCTTGCGGTTTTCAGGCAAATCCATAGATGGGCGGCTGGTGGAAGTGATCGAAATCCCCAACCATCCCTGGTTCCTGGCTTGCCAATTCCACCCGGAATTTACCTCTACACCCAGACGGGGTCATCCGCTGTTTTCCGGTTTTGTAACGGCGGCGGCTCAACAAAAGCAGGTAAACGCATAACGCAATGTTATAACCACGGCGCACCAGCTTTAATTAGCATAGCGGATTATCCGCAAAGCGAGTTAGGCGGCGATACCAAGTATGAATATCTGGAAGGCACAATTCATGCAATGGTGGGTGCGAGTAAAAGTCATCAGCGCATTATTACCAATATGGTTATGGCACTCGGCCAGCATTAAAAAATATGCCTTGTGACACGTTTGCATCCGAATTAGTGCCTGAGTTTCCTGAAAAAGTGACTGTGTAAATAAAGATAATAGAAAACTAATGTTGAAAATGGTAAACAACAAGTTATTTGATATTTCTTGGAAAGAGAAAAAATCTGTGGAATTGGAAAATGCTAAATGTAGCTGGGCAAACGCTGTTTTTGAGGATATTTCTGGAGATGGTGATACATATTTAAAGACTATATCAAGATGGTTTGAGGAGTTTACTGATTCAAATAAATCAGAACAAGATGGCGATAAATTAAATAAATTGCAAAGTACCATCACCCAAGAACATTTGGGAGCAGTTAACGAATTGTCTTGGTGGAAATTTTTGAAATCTCGTGGCTTTGATTTACAACCTATTCCTATTGAGAAGAAAGGCACGTCTAATTCAGACGACTCTGAGAAGAACAAGTCTACTCCAGACTTTAATTTAAACTTTAAGGGATCAAATGTAATATTTGAGGTTACAACATTAAACCCAGCGGAAACTGTTAAATGCAAATTGGATGACGCTCAAAAACAAAGTTTTTATCGAATAATTACAACCTCGATTCATAATAAACGCAAGCAAATTGAAAAAGTGCATGACCAGAAAAAACCATTTGTGCTTGTATTATTTAATTATGATAACTGGAGTGGCTTAGGGACACAATTTTATAAGCTCATTGATGATAAAGAGTTATTTTCTGGGTTATCCAAAATTCTATCCGAAAGGCCACAAAGTAGGTGTGCTGAAATTGAAATATCCAGAGGGCTTTCCACCATAATATATGTGGAGAGGTATGTTAGAAATGGAATATCGCATTACAAAAAAGACAGCATGGTAATAGTTCATAATCCTAATGCTGATTTTTCGTGCCCCAAGAAATTTGAAGAAGAGGTAGTTAAGTCAGTGGAGGCAATTGACAATTGGATTGTTTGTGAAAAAACTTGACAATGCGACAATGGCTTTTTGCATTATTCCTCCATACGCATTAACTTAAGCTCGTAGCTAGGTAGGGCGCAATAGGCAACGCCATATTGTGCCGAATTGAACTTTCCCAGACCTGACAGGTTTTTAAAAAACGACATAACGACTAGTTAGCAGACAGCAAATTTATTATAAAAGAGAATCCTTATGCAATTATGCGGTTTTGAAGTAGATTTAGACCAGCCGTTTTTTTTGATCGCAGGCCCTTGCGTGATTGAAAGCGAGCAACTGGCGCTCGATACGGCAGGCACTCTTAAAGAACTGACGACAGCCCTAAATATACCCTTTATTTATAAGTCCTCGTTTGATAAGGCAAACCGTTCGTCCCACGAAACCTTTAGGGGATTAGGTTTGGAAACGGGCTTGAAGATTTTGGATAAAGTCAAACAACAGATTGGCGTTCCGGTTTTGACTGATGTGCATGAAGACACGCCGCTTGCAGAAGTGGCATCTGTTGTTGATGTGATGCAAACGCCCGCGTTTTTGTGTAGACAAACCAATTTTATCCAGCAAGTGGCCGCTCAAGGTATTCCGGTCAACATCAAAAAAGGCCAGTTTTTGGCACCTTGGGATATGGTGCATGTCGCCAAAAAAGCTAAAGCCACCGGAAACGGGCAGATAATGGTCTGCGAACGCGGTGTATCGTTTGGCTATAACAATCTGGTGTCGGATATGCGCTCACTGGCAGTGATGCGTGACACCGGATGCCCAGTCGTCTTTGATGCCACCCATTCGGTGCAACTACCCGGTGGACAAGGTACGCACTCAGGCGGACAGCGTGAATTCGTCCCGGTATTGGCACGGGCGGCTATGGCTGTCGGCATTGCCGGGTTGTTCATGGAAACCCATCCCAATCCAGCCGAGGCCAAAAGCGACGGCCCGAATTCATGGCCCTTACATCGAATGCAAGAATTATTGGAAGTCTTATTAACCATCGACAGGGCGGTTAAATCAACCCCCTTGATAGAAACAACCTTATAGGAAATAGAATGGCAGCAATTAAAGAAATACGTGCAAGAGAAATTTTAGATTCACGCGGCAATCCAACCCTGGAAGCGGATGTGGTGCTGGCATCCGGCGTGGTCGGTAGCGCGATGGTGCCCTCCGGCGCATCAACTGGCGAGCGCGAAGCCATTGAATTGCGTGACGGCGATAAAGCCCGTTATCTGGGTAAAGGCGTGTTGAATGCGGTCAACAATGTCAAGACCGAAATTCGTTCCGCCATTGTTGGCATGGATGCGGAAGATCAGACGGGTATTGACAACAAAATGATTGCGTTGGATGGCACTGACACCAAAGCGCGTTTAGGTGCGAACGCCATGTTGGCGGTGTCTATGGCGGCGGCACACGCCTCGGCCAAAGAAAAAAATCTGCCCTTGTACCGCTACTTGAACAAATCCGGCGAATTCATCATGCCGGTGCCGATGATGAATATCATCAATGGCGGTTCCCACGCCGATAATAGTGTCGATCTGCAAGAATTCATGATTTTGCCGGTTGGTGCGCCAACTTTCCGCGAAGCCATACGTTACGGCGCAGAAGTGTTCCACAATCTAAGCAAAGTATTGAAATCGAAAGGATTGGCTACAACCGTAGGTGATGAAGGCGGTTTTGCGCCTAACTTGTCGTCCAACGAAGAGGCGATCAACGTTATCCTGCAAGCCATCGAACAAGCGGGATACAAGCCCGGTAAAGACATCTACTTAGGATTGGATGCTGCCGCTTCTGAATACTATCACGATGGTATTTATGACTTGGCTTCGGAAGACAAAACTTATAGCTCAGGACAAATGGCTGATTTCTTTGTCGACTGGGTTAATAAATATCCGATTATCAGCATTGAAGACGGCTTTGATGAAAATGATTGGGATGGCTGGAAAGTCATGACAGAGAAACTGGGTGCTCGCATCCAGTTGGTAGGCGATGATTTGTTTGTGACCAATCCGGCTATCTTAAAGAAAGGTATCGAAAAAAATATCGCCAACTCAATCCTGATTAAGGTCAACCAAATCGGCACCTTGACCGAAACCCTGGCGGCTATTGATATGGCACATAAATCAGGTTATTCTGCGGTGGTATCGCACCGTTCCGGCGAAACAGAAGATACCACGATTGCTGATCTGGCTGTTGCCACCGGCACAGGGCAAATCAAGACGGGTTCATTAAGCCGCTCTGACCGGGTTGCCAAATATAACCGACTGATGAAAATCGAAGAAGAACTGGGTGGTCTTGCTAAGTATGCGGGACGCAGTGCATTTAAAATACTTTAAAAACTAAGGTGAAAGGCACAAGGCTAAAGGCCAATGACATTAAATTAAGTGGTTAGTCCCTTCTCCCTTGAGGGAGAAGGTTAGGATGAGGGGGGATATAAACAATTGATTTTATTCTCCTCACCCCATCCCTCTCCAGCAGGAGAGGGAGTTTTCTTTCTTAACTTAACGGTGTTGAGCTAAAGGCTAGTTGCCACTTTCGCCTTGTGCCTTTGGACTAACCCATGAAACTCATCATCGCCGTCATCATCTTGTTAATAATCCACCTGCAATACAGGTTGTGGGTAGGTGACGGCAGCGTTGCCCAAATTAAGGAATACCAAGCTCGCCTTGATGTCTTGAAAGAAAAGACCAAAGAAAAAAAAGAGCGTAACGATGCGCTTTATGCTGAGGTGCTGGATTTACGGAAAGGCCAGGAAGCGATTGAAGAACGGGCACGGGATGAATTGGGGATGATTAAAGAGAATGAAACTTTTTTTCAGGTGATAGAGGAAAAGTAATCATGTAGGTCACATTGCCGCGTGGGCGCAACCTGACCTACCTTGCTAAAAAAGTCGCTTAGTGAGGTGTCCGTGGATTCGGGGCAAGATCAAAAATAGTTTATCCGTTATGCCATTCGTAATGGTGCATAATATGTAATCGAATTGTCGTACTATTCATGGCGGATTCCTCTTCTTCTGTTAAGTGGTGGTTTTGCCCTTCCACTTTGGCACATCGCGATGCCGTTGGGAAGGGGAGGAGTCCATACCATTAACCTACGAGCTGGTTTAGCTGAGTAATGGTAATATGACTTTGATGCGTCTAGGTTGAAAAGCCATTACATTTCGCAAAATTTTACCGAACGTTCGCTATCGAACATATCTTTTTTAATATTAATGCTATAAATCAAACCGTGATAATGAAAGGCTGGCAATATTTGTCTAATTGATAATTGTTTTGGAGCATACAGATGACTAACGCTAAAAAAAGTGAAAATGCAGACTGTGAAATGGATGCGATTGATTTATTGACTTCTGATCATCATGAGGTCGAAACGTTTTTTAAAAAATATAAAAAACTGACGCATAAAGATGCCGATTCGGAGCAGCGGCTTGAACTTGCCGGTAAAATTTGCCAGGCCCTGAGTGTGTATGCCCAAATTGAGGAAGAAATATTCTATCCGACTCTGCGCAAAGCTTTAGAGGAGGGTGATTTGTTAGACGAAGCCGAAGTGGAACATGCCACGGTCAAAAGCCTTATTGAACAGACAATGGCGAGTAGCCCCGACGAGCCTTTGTATGACGCTAAAGTCATGGTGCTAGGTGAATACGTCGATCACCATGTTAAAGAGGAAGAAGGCCAACTATTTAAGAAAGCCAGGAAGGCTAAGGTAGATTTAGATAAGCTAGGGATGAATATTGCCACGCGAAAATCCGAATTGATGGAAGAGCAAAATACCGATAAAAAAAGTAAACACGCAAGCAACGCATCTAGCGCTAGTCATAAAAAATCTTCTTCAGAAGCTAGAACTTAGCTTCTTATAAATAAAAATTAATTATTTCTTAAAGTAACCAAATGTATGATTTCTTTAATTTTCATAAACCTTGAGGTGTATAAAATGAACATATTAAAAATAACTGCCACTAGTCTTCTGATCTTATTGGTCGCCTGTGATAACAGCAGTAAAAATGTCTCGGCCGATAGTAAATCTGCTCAAAAAGCAGCTAATGACTTTTCTAAAACGTTTCAACAAGCTTCGACTAAAGATTCCCAAAAAATGAATTCTGCAAAAAAATTACCAGCAGCAAAAAAACCGGCTCCGGAAACTGCGGGCATAGCAGGGTTGCCTAAGGATGCGGTCGAAGGGGCAAAAAAGGTTATTGACGAAACCAAAGAAATGGCAACTAAAGCTGTAGAGAAAATCTCAAATATAGGCAGCGATGACAACTCTAGTACTGGAAAAGCAGGTAATGGACGTACTGATATCGATATGGATAAAAATGCTCAAAACGCTGATAAAAGCCCAAAAGCCGCGACAAATACTACTTCCGCACAACAAGCTGCTGAATCAGAAGCTCCTCAACTGACTAAAGAAGAACCTGCTAACGGTTCCCAACCAGCAAACACCTCACGAAAATCGGATCCAGAAAGTGCCGGTGTTGCAGGCTTACCTAAAGATGCAGTTGAAGGTGCAAAAAAGATTGTTAATGAAACCAAAGAGATGGCGACAAAAGCAGCTGAAGAAATTACAAATTGAGAAGATAGAGAATTTCACCTTCACCCAAGAATACTAGAGTAACGTCCGCAACATACCATTAGCTTTGTCGATTTTTGCCAAGTTAAACTCGTAAGATGGGGGTAATTGTAGGTTGGGTTAGGCTCGCAAAATTGCCAGGGGTTTATCTGTCACATGCCGTTGGGCGAGCCGTAACCCAACATCGGGACATCCCAAACGCCCATCGTTGGGTTACGGCGCACGGACAAATCGACTATTATTTTGGCGTGAGTTGTTTTGTGCGCCTTTTATGCCCTTGGGAAAACCCAACCAAAAATCCAATTGCAAAAAATCTGCCCCATGCTATTATGACCATGTGCTGACCATATTCATGAGGATAAGCCATGACAACTGCAACTGAACGTATTCCGGTTTTGGTAACCAAGATTCAAAAACAACAATTGACGGCCAAGGCCAAAGCGGCCGGGCTTTCTACGGGGGAATTCTTGCGCCGAGCGGGGGAGAGCTATTCCGCATCGGAAGATCAGGATTTATTGGAGGGATTGCTCGACCAGGTTGTCAAAATCACCGCCAAAACTGAAAAATCCATTGATGATGCGTTGGCTTTCGTCGCCGCTTCGGAACAGCGACTGACGGAACTGGATTCTAAGGCAAGACAACCTATGCAGACCGAATAGCGCATAGGGCTAGGCAATGGGAATTTCGGAAAAGTTATGGGATACATTGTCCACAGTGATAAAAATGGACGATAAGGTGGAACGGATGGCCGATACCATAAAAGGACAACAAATGCGGATTGAAGATTTGACCCTACGTGTTGTGCGCCTTGAAACGGCGCTTGAGATTGCACTAGCGTCACAAAAACCTGAAGCGACATCGAAAAAGTTATCTTGAAAAATACGATAGCGGCGTAATCCTCCGAATGGGTATCATCTAAATGGCGGATTACGACGCACGGAAAATCCATACTTATCTTAAACTCGGCTATTTTGTGCGTCTAATCCGCCCTTGTTCTAATACATTACATTGTTCACTTTTCGTTCATGAGTCAAACCTTAAATTTCTGGGCCGTCGTCCCCGCCGCTGGTGTTGGTAAACGCATGAACATCGAACGGCCCAAACAATACCTGGATCTCGCTGAAAAGCGGTGATTGAACATACGCTGTCGTGTTTATTACAAGCCAATGTTTTCTCAGCCGCCGCCGTTGTTGCCATCTCAGCAGAAGCCCCAAGGCAAGACCATGGTTACACCTTTGATGTGCTAAGGGCAACAAGGACGTTATTCACCAATGCGAAACACAACACAAGAAGAAGTCGTTTAAGGCTGGAATCCGTGAGGAAATAATGGGCTATGACTTGCCAAATAATGATGATTTTTTAAACTTTGGTGTGATAATTCCATACGACCCTGAAAAAAGGGCTTTTTTTAGAAATTCCACAGGTTTTACGAATACCCCGATTTTTATTCACCACGAAGAACACAGTTGCTGCATGGACAGATAGTTGCCCCTGTAATATCTGCATTCACCACATCCATATGGATTATGCAGGAGGTAGGTGGAAAAATGATCCTGTATTTTCCACATTCGCCACATCCCTGTGGCTTGGCATCGCAGGACGACAAACTGCTCCTGTGTTTGCTGCATTCAGTACATCCTGTACTTCAGCAGTTGCCGAGGACACGAAGCTTGTCAATGAAGCCCGTTTTGGTCGAAGGTCTTGTAACAACCTTGTCGCATCAACAGTCTCAACATTAATTGATCCTTCGTGTTCTTCGTGGTGAATAGTTATAAATATCGTTAACTACAACCTGACAAAGCCAAATTAAACTGCTTTATCCAAACCGCATCTTATCCCTCTTTAACCAGAAATCCATAGCCACAGATTGCGCCTGTTCTTGGCTATCTGCTTTACCCAGCAATTTCAAGGCGACCGCCGCTGTCCCAAGCACGGATGCTTCGGCAAATTCATCCTGACTTTTGCCTTGCCAAACCAAGGCCAGTTGCCCAGGTTCTAAATTTTCCGGCCTGACATGCCGATGCGTAAAAAGTGCCGGCCATGTTTCGTCAATCAATTCACCGTTGTGGACGCTTTGTACTAAACACTGCATATCAGGATTACGTTCAGTTTCCCCGCCTTCGCCTTTCAGTGCAGCAGCGTGGGGTTGCTGCACTAATGCCGCCGCCTGTTGATGCACTGATCGATACGAAGGATGGAATATGCCTTGGATGCTGTATGGGGCATTGAACGGATTTAACAATTTTACCAAGGTATGCACGGGCGAACGCAAGCCTAAAATGGGTCGTAACTCGATAATCTCATGTAGCTTAGGACAAATTTTCTCCAGTGATAAATAACTGAATTGCTGCCCTGAAAGCTGTCTCTTAGCTTGTTCAGCAGATGTCGCCACTTCCAAGCCTAGATATGTCAACATATTGTGCGTGTATAAACGGCTAGCGGAAGGCCCTGGGGAACCGTGCATAAAAACGGCAATGCCATTGCCAGACAACAACAATGCCGAAAGCAAAAACCAAGGCAAATGCCGTCGCTTACCTGCATACGTAGCCCAATCCAAATCGACCAGCATACTATCGTCAGCAAGGCTGCAGGATTCTCTTGCCGCTAATACAAAACCTGCCAGTTCATCCGGCGTTTCCTCCTTGACGCGCATCAGCATCAAAAATGCGCCCAGTTGCTCGGGCAACACCTCCTCAGCCAGGATCATTTTCATGGCACGATAGGCTTCATCCTGTGTGAGCGACCTTGAGCCTTTTTTGCCTTTGCCCAGTATCCGTATAGTTTCCGCAAAAGGATGTTCCGGGCGGGATGTTTGCAGATGATGTGAAAAAGTCATATCGTCAGCCTGACATAATGGTCGATTAACAGCGCAGCGAACAGTAGCGTTATATAGACAATCGAATACCAAAAAGTTTTCATGGCGGTCTTGACATCTTTATTGTGCATCATCAACACGGCAAAATAGATGAACCCCGCGCCTAACAGCACGGCTGAAACCAGATAAATCAGCCCGCTCATGCCGGTCAAATAAGGTAACAAGGTCACAATGAATAGCAGGACGGCATAAAGCAATATCTGCAACCGGGTAAATTCTGCGCCATGCGTGACAGGCAGCATCGGAATATTGACCAGCGCATATTTTTCTTGTTTAGCGATAGCCAGCGGCCAAAAATGCGGCGGGGTCCAGACAAAAATAATCAACACCAGCAGCAAGGCGTAAGGATGCACTTCGCCTGTGATCGCACACCAACCGAGCAATGGCGGAGTCGCGCCAAAAGCGCCGCCAATGACGATATTCTGGGGGGTCAACCGTTTAAGCCAAAGCGTATAAATGATTGCGTAGCCGAATAAGGACACAAAAGTGAGGCTGGCAGTTAGCGTATTGACTTTAAGAATCAGCAACAACATTGAGGCACTACCCAATACCGCAGCAAAAGCAATAACTTCCGAAGATCTCATGTAATGGCTGGGCAAAGGCCGGTGCGGATTGAGTATCTCGTCCACCCTTTGGTCAATGAGATTATTGATGGCCGCAGCAGATGAAGCCGCCAAAGCAATGCCAATAATGCCAAAAATAGCCGTCGTTACAGGCGGCATGCCTGGAACAGCCAGCAGCATACCCACGATAGCGGTAAACAACATTTCCGCAACAACGTTAGGTTTGCACAGCTCCAGGTAGCTTTTCCAGGAAGACGGCGCAACAATGGCTAGTCCAGGCATAGTTTATTCAATCCCAACTTTTCGATTATCCTATAGAATACAGTGAACCATTGATTATTGAAACAGTCCGAAGCGCTAACAATTACACATGAAGAGGGAGTTATGAACGCAAGATTACTCTGTGCCACAGTAATATTATACTTATCGATAGTGTCCGCCTATGCCGAACCCAAGGCGACCGAACACATCCTGGCTAACGGCCTAAAGGTGCTGGTCAAGGAGGATCACCGATCCCCCGTCGTGGTATCGCAAGTCTGGTACAAAGTGGGTTCAAGCTATGAGCCAGGCGGCATTACCGGCATTTCACACATGTTGGAACACATGATGTTCAAGGGTACGGATAAACATCCCGTCGGTGAAT
>NZ_JBKKBJ010000016.1:0-22686 GCF_046714055.1 Methyloglobulus sp.
TAGTGTAACCAACTATAGCCTATTGCTTTGCTTTTCATACCAATGGAACGTTATTCCGTAGGCTCCGCCTTCAAGCGACCCAAGCCCTCACGAGGTTGAAAAGCCAACGGGGGCTTTTTATTTTGAGCCTTCAAGACTGCATCATTATTTGTCTGGCTGTTCCAGGACAACCAAAATAGCATCATTGCCCATGAGATATTGTTCCGTGGCACACAGAACGCTTCGACAATTACGATCATCGAGCCATACGAAAAACATCGCGGACTGGCTACATGCCCAATGCCGTTAAGTTAAGAAAAGCTCGTCGTTCCGGCAGGGAATGCCGGAACCTAGAAGCCAAGGATGGCAGTTAAGAACACATCCCTGTGAACTGGATACCGGCAATCCATGCCGGTATGACGGCTTAACTTAACGGCATTGGCAACATGCCCCGTCCGGCTCAAAATACCTCTAGGATTAGCATACCCTACCTGACTTCTTTGGATTTTACTTTAGCCTCATTTTCAACCCTGCACAGCAAAAAAATACCTGCTCACACTGCGCCCCCAGCAATTGCGCAGCTTTGCCAGATAGATCGACATATCGTCGAGCCAGCGGATTATCGGCAATTACACCTAGTCCGACTTCATTTTGCACGAATACCATATCAGAAGATAGCTGCATCACAGCGGTTAGTTCCTGCAAAACCGTCTCCTCGGTTTGTTGGTGATAAAGCATATTGTTTAACCACATGGACACACAATCGATTAACACAGGCGCAGGGCAATCTTTCAAAGTATTCAACAGTTGGATTGGTTCTTCAATCGTAATAAAGCGGTCTTGCCGACGCTGTTGGTGTACCGCAATACGCTGGCGCATTTCATCGTCTATAAACTCCGTGGTTGCCAGATAATAAGGCATTTCCTTTGATTGCCCCAGGATATAGGCTTCAGCAAGGCGGGATTTGCCGCTTTTTATGCCGCCGATAAACAATGTTTTCATCGTCCTGCCTGTAATACCCGTAACAACACATCTATATCGATGTTTTCCGCAACCCTATCGGCAAATTGCTGAATCTCGGCTTCGCGATAGTCCCGGTAAGCATAGCCCTGATATGTGGGGTTTAGCGCTTTAAAATAGTGGTTACGAAAATCGTCATCATCAAAAACACCATGCACATGGGTACCGCAGGTTTGCTGGCCTTGGTAATAGAAGGGATAGCGATCCATGCGGCCAAAATGGATTTCATAACCTTTGATTGAATGGGAAAACAGCGAGTAGCTGCCGCTCGCCAACACTTTTGGGGCTTGATACATCACGTCATCGTTAATAAACCCCAAACCTGTTTCCTTACTAGGCGTATTGTGTTCCAGCGCATTAGGGTCGTGCAGGTTTTGGCATAGCATCTGATATCCGCCGCACAGCCCGAAGATTGGCTTATCGCAAACCTTGATTTCATGGAACAAGCCCTGGCTTTTCAGCCAACGCAGGTCATTCATGACCGTTTTGCTGCCCGGCAATAATACCAGGTCAAATGATTGCAGGGTACGGTAAGATATCACCAATTCAACATCCAGTTCGCTATCTGCCATCAACACATCCAGGTCGTTATAATTGCTTAAGCCCGGATAGGCGATAACGGCAATGCGGATTTTGACATTGCCCAGCCGTTGCTGATAATTCTTTAGCGATTGGGAATCTTCCATGTCGATATTCAGCGGCATAAACGGCAATACGCCTAAAACAGGTACGCCAAACTGTTCCCTGATAATACGCTCACCGTCAGTAAAAAATCGCCTATCCCCACGAAATTTATTGATGACCACGCCTATCAGGTTTTCCCGCATTTCAGGTTCCATCAATGCCAATGTGCCATAAATAGACGCAAACACACCGCCGCGTTCGATGTCTGCGACCAGTATATTTTTTGTCTTGAAGGTGCTGGCGACAAAGCGATTGGAAAGGTCTTTGTCCAATAGGTTCAGCTCCACGGGCGAACCTGCGCCTTCGGCAATCACTAATTCATAATCTTTTTGTAGCTGTGAAAATGCCCGTGCTACGTGTTCTTGCAAGCTAACTATGTCATCGTAATAACCAACAATCGACTGGTTTTTATAAACCAAGCCATTCACAATGACTTGTACGGAACTGTCACCGTAAGATTTCAGTAGCACCGGATTAAACAAATGGCTAGGTGCAACCCGTGCGGCTTCTGCCTGTAGGCATTGCGCCCTGGAAATCTCCCTTCCTTCTGGCGTTACGGCAGAATTATTGGAAACATTTTGTGCTTTAAACGGCGCGACACGAAAGCCACGGTCAGCAAAAAGGCGGCATAGCGCCATGGTGACGGTGGTTTTTCCGGCATCTGAACTGGTGCCAAAAACGGCTAGCGGGTGCATTTATGGATTTATTGGTTGATGTAATGGATGTACGTGTAATCGTTGATGTGTTGCAGCTTATGTACCGAACCGACATCAACCCGAAATTTAAAGGCGTTGGCAGCGGGAAGTTGTAACACATGGGCGAACAGGGCGCGGATAATCCCGGCATGGGTTATGACCAAAACCTGTTCCGATTGTTTTTTTACGAGCAGTTCATCCCAAAAATTGCCCACACGACGGCATAAATCGTTAAAACTTTCACCATTTGGCGGTGAGATAGTCACAAAGTTTTCCGCCCAATTTTTTAATAGATTGGTATCTATTTCGTCAAACCGTCGGTTTTCCCAGTCGCCAAAATTAACTTCCTGCAACCGTGCATCCGTCTCAATTGGCTTGAGAAAAGTTTCGGCCAATTGTACGCAGCGTGTTAACGGGCTGCTGATTATCAGGCAATCCGGCGATAAATCGGGCAGTTTTTTGTGTATGAGCCGCGCCTCAGCTACGAAACTGTCGGCCAATGCAACATCGCTTTGCCCGTAACACAAGCCAGTCACGGTCTCTGTCTTGGTATGGCGGATCAGGTAAATGTCCACAGTGCGCTGACACTCAGATAAAAAACAATTTCCGCCATCTGTTGGCTGGCACCCAGGCAATCACCGGTATAGCCACCGATGCGACGGTAGAAATAACAGCCTAATCGCCAGTTAACTACCAATACAAAGGGAATGGCTAGGCTGCACAGCAAAGGTAGAAATAACAAAGGCAGTAGGGAAGTTGTCGCTGCAAACAGCAAGTCTCGCGCATTGGGTTTAAAAACCGCCGCACTGCCTTTGCTGTTGTCGCTTCTTGCGTAATTATACTGCCGCATCAACAGTAGAGGTTGAAAGCGGCTTATAGAATGTCCTGCCAGTATTACCCAAGGTACGGAAAATACGGGAAGCGAACTAAGCAAACTGATTTTTAAGGACACCAACAACAACAGGCCGAGTGCGCCATACGCACCAATCTGCGAATCCTTCATGATCTCCAGGATACGCTGCTTGTCGTAACCACCACCAAACCCGTCGCAGACATCGGCAAAGCCGTCTTCATGAAATGCGCCGGTGAGCATAATACCTGCGATTAAAGCCAATATTACTGCGGTTGTTTGCGGCCACAAAAAACCCGCCACATAAAAACATAAACCTGAGAATCCACCCACCACCCAGCCGACCAGGGGCAGATAAATACAGGCCTGGGGCAACTTAGAGTAATCCTGGTCTTTAGGTACAGGTAGCCGTGTATAGAAACTAAGGGCTAAGAGGAACAGTTTTAGGTGATACATGGCTAATTGCCCGTTTGCTGATCAACCCCGGCATCAGCAAACGTAGCCATCTCGTTTAAAAACAACAACGCTGATTGTATTAAGGGATAAGCGACTGCAATTCCAGAGCCTTCACCTAAGCGCAATTCCAGATTCAATAGCGGCTGGGCATTCAAGTACGCCAATAAAGCTTGATGACCTTGTTCCGAGGATACATGGCTGAACACGCAATAATCCAGGACATGTGTCTTAAGTTTATACGCGACTAACAACGCGGCACCGGCAATAAAGCCATCGACCATAACCAGCATCCCCAACTCGGCGGCTTCGAGATACGCGCCCACCATCATGGCAATTTCAAAACCGCCGAAAGTAGCCAACACATCCAGCGGCCCTGTTATGCCTTGATGTCGGGTTAATGCTTGCTGTAACGCGGCGTGTTTGTTTTGCAATTGGCTATCATCCAATCCCGTACCACGACCCACGCATTGCGCTAAAGGAATATCTGACAAACAATGTGCGAGTAGAGCAGCGGATGACGTGTTGCCTATGCCCATTTCACCAAAACCAATACAGTTGCAGCCATTTTCATGCTGTTGCAAAACCAGTTCTGCGCCAGTTTGTATGGCTTTTAGACATTGATTTGCGGACATAGCGGAATCATATAGAAAGTTTTTTGTCCCTCTGGCTATTTTTGCAGCAATCAATTGTGGGAAACCGCTATAAGCTCCCTCTCCCTCTGGGACGACTGCATGGATGTAGGAGGTAGGGCTACGTCTGGAACAGTTGCCGAGAGGGCTGGGGTGAGGGATAGAAGCATTAACCCCGGCATCAACCACAAATAGTTCCAACTGATGCTGCCGGGCAAAAACGCTGATCGCAGCGCCGCCGGCCAAAAAATTGGCGACCATTTGCGCGGTAACGGTTTGCGGATAGGCGCTGACACCCGACGCAACTATGCCGTGATCGCCGGCAAAAATCAAAATAGTCGGCCTGGATAAATTGGGCATCAGGCTTTTCTGGATCAGTCCTATCTTCAATGCCAGCGATTCCAACTGTCCTAACGCGCCTAGCGGTTTGGTTTTTTGGTCAATTTTGGCCTGTAAATCAGGCTTAATACGTGACGAGACCGGATTAATCGTGAAATCTAGCGGCACGGCCTGTTCCAGGAGTTTTCAAACAGTAGATCATTGATGTCCCTACGCTCTGCCCATTGCTCCTGCTCCAGCATGGGTTTATCGTAAAATTTTTCCACATGCCCCAGACATAAGATAGCGACGGGTTGACTGTCTTCGGGCATATTCAGCAGAATTTTCAGGGCTTCCGGCTCAAATAGGGAAACCCAACCCATGCCCAAACCCTCCGCCCTGGCTGCGAGCCACATATTTTGTATGGCACACGACAACGAAGCCAAATCCATTTCCGGTAAGGTGCGACGACCAAACACATAATCCTGGCGCCGCTCGCACAAGGCTGCAACCAGCACTTCCGCACATTCCAGCAAGCCTTCGACTTTCAGCTTCATGAATTCGTCTTCACGTTCGATCAACGCCTTGGCAGTCAGGATTCTTTCTTGTTCGACCAGATCGTGGATGTTTTTGCGTAAGCTGGAATTGCTGATACGGATAAATCGCCAAGGCTGCATAAAGCCAACACTAGGCGCGTGGTGCGCGGCATCCAACAAGTGGCCAAAAATTTCAGGGTCAATGGGATCGGGCAAGAAATGGCGTATATCGCGGCGCTCGTAAATAGCCCGGTAAACGGCGACGATGTCGGAATCAGGATAACGATGTTGGGGCATCAGCATTTAATCGGCCAACGAGAAATATCCGCCCAAAATATTTCAGGTTGCGTTTAGCGCATCAAAGGTTATAAGGGTGTGCGGCTTCAAAACCATGCACCTTAGCCTTGGTCGTAAACGGCGCTGGCGACCAGGCTGCTTGCTCTTGTCCCGCCAAATAATTCGCTAACCACAGGGCTTGGCTACGAATGGGGAGGATATAGGCGTAGAGCTTCCCGTCCGGCAATTCAGCCACATCGCCCAAAGCAAAAATAGCTTCATCTTTAGTCTGTAAATAAGGATTAACTTTTATGCCTCTGGCTACATCCAAACCTGCATGTTGCGCCAATTCGGTGCGCGGTTTAAAGCCGCAAGCGACGAGCAAGGCATCAAACTCGGCAGTCACATCCGTTTTCACGCACAGTTTTCCACCTTCCTCGACGAAACTGTGCACAGATTGATTCAGCAAAACCTCTACACCCGATGCTTGTAGCACATATAGCAAGGAAACCGAATCCTCGGCAAGCAATTGCCGTTCCATCAGACGATCCATCGCGTGGAAAACAGTCACTTTATCGCCAGCAACCGCCAAGTCTGAGGCGACTTCGCAACCGATCAAACCGCCCCCCACAATCGCCCAATGAGGCTTTATATTCTGATTTAAAAACGGCTGGCGGAATTTCCGCATGGCTTTTAGGTCAATCAGGCTGTTCAAACTAAAAAACAATTTTTCATACGCGCGTAGCGGCGGCGGCACGAACGCCGCCGAACCTTGGGCGAGTATCAACTTGTCGTATGATAATGATTTTTCCTGGCCTGGGCCTTCGATTGCGACGGTTTTGGCACTGCGGTCAATCGCAGTGACTTCCGATCCGGCAATCACATCGATATTATTCTCACGCAGCTTGTCGAAACTTTTCAGGATGATGGACTGCTCAATATCGTTCTTGGTGAAACCACGGGACAGCAATGGCCTTGAATAGTAACCGTCATGTTCGCCGGTCACCAAAACGATTTCGGCATCGGGAGACAAGGCCCGGTACTTTTCAGCAAATGTCACACCCGCTATACCTGAGCCAACGATGACAACGTTCATGCCACCCTCCCCGTTTTATTTATTATTTTTATTTAGTTATCAAGCCATTAACTCATAATAACTTTTTTCTACGCCACATTCCGGGCAACGCCAATCGTCTGGAATATCCTCCCATAAAGTGCCTGGCGCAATGCCAGAATCAGGATCGCCTACTGCCTCATCATAAATATGTCCACAAACCGAGCATTCGTATTTTCTGTAATTAGCCACTTTTATCCTCCTTAGAAATTCTAATAGTAATGTGGGCATTATAAAGCAAGCCCAGTATACGGCATCCATTTTTCAAGACGCAAAGCAAAGCCCGTTATTTTTTAAAGGGTAAATAGTTGGTCGCATCCTCCTTATAAAATCTCACCGCGCTCTTTTCCCTGTCCAAAAACTGCTCGATAGCTTTGGCAAAGCGTTCATCTTGAAACCAGTGTGCGGAATAGGTCGTGACGGGTTCGAAGCCACGGGCAATTTTATGTTCGCCCTGAGCACCTGAGTCAAAACGCTCCAAGCCATTCGCTATACAATAATCCAACCCCTGATAATAGCACGCCTCAAAATGCAAGGCATTGTATTCCTCAAGACAGCCCCAATAGCGTCCAAACAAGGTATCGCCACCCACAAAACTGAGCGTAGCCCCCACATAACGCCCCTCTTTCAGCGCAAAGACCAGCAACAGTTTTCCCCCCATCGTCGCTGCACAGGCCAGGAAAAAGTCGAGATTCAGATAAGGCCGCATCCCATGTTTAAGATACGTCATCTGATAAAAATCAAAGAACACCTGCCATTGGTATTCGCTGACTTCCCCGCCTGAAAGCTGAATTATCTCAATCCCTTGCTCGGCAACCTTGCGGCGTTCACGTTTTAGCATCTTGCGTTTACTGGCATTCAATGTACCGAGAAAATCGTCGAATGTCCGGTAACCTTTATTAAACCACTGGAATTGCACTCCTACACGAACCGCCAAACCCAAGGCACGAAGCGATTCCAGTTGCCCTCCTACCGGAAACAAACAATGCCAGGAAGAGATACCGTCTTGCTCGGATTTTGTTTTGATAAAATCAACCAGCAATCCGCTTAGCTGCCGTTGATCGGCCTGTTCCTTTATTGCTATACGCGCACCCTGACAGGGCGTAAAGGGAATAGCGGTCAACCATTTAGGATAATAACGTCCCCCGTTCTGTTCGTAAGCATACGCCCATTGATTATCAAACACATACTCACCACGGGAATGCGTTTTAAGATACAACGGCATCCCAGCCAGCAGTTCGTTATTCTCGGTAACCAGCACATGCCTGGGCTGCCAGCCTGTCTGCCCAGACACGCAACCGCTTTGTTCCAGCGCCGACAAAAACTCATGGCGCATAAACGGATAACCATCCCCGGCAAGATTATTCCAGGCTTCGCTATCAACCTGGTTGATGGCAGTGATTTGTTTTATTTCCATTTCAAGCTTTTAAAATCAGGCACACAAACTGAATAATACCGGAAAGCCAACATCGTTTTTCATTATCAATAACAACAAAATTACAAATGTTCATTTGTTGTTATTGATGTTAGGATACCCATCCATTAAAGATCAGTAACTAAAGGTGAAGCACATGCGCTTATCAATCGAGGTCACACCAGAACAACATCAGCGGTTAAAAGCTATTTCTGCCCTGCAAGGACGAAGCATAAAGGACTATGTATTGGAATGTGTTTTCCAACCTTTGCCCGAAACCAATTCGGCAGATGCGAATGAGGCGCTACGGCAATTGGAAGCATTTTTGAAACCCCGTATTGACGCAGCACAACAGGGCAAAATAGTTGATAAATCCGTACTGGACATCTTTGAGGAAACGCATCAAGAAGAAGCACTGTAACGAATGCGGTCTTATGCGCTAACTCAGTCAGCGGAAGATGACCTTAAAGACATCGCCCGTTACACCTTGAAACAGTGGGGTAAAAAGCAATCTCTGCGGTATGCAAATTTACTGGAAACATGTTTTCAGGAAATTGCTGACAGAACTGCATTATCACGGACATTCTCAGCAACTTATCCTCAAATTAGAGTTGCCCACTGTGAGCATCACTATATTTTTTTCGTTCATACTGAAGAAAAACGGCCATGCATTATCGCAGTTTTGCATGAACGCATGGATATGATCTCGAGACTTCAAGAACGTTTGGGATAATGAAAATTCGTGTAATTTCAACTTGAGACATGCACAAAAAAGAGCACACACAGTATGAACAAACAACTTAAAGAAATTCCTGCTTTTGCAAATGAAGCAGAAGAACGAACCTTTTGGGAAACGCATGACTCCACCGACCACCTCGATTGGACAACAGCACAATCGGTTGTGCTGCCCAAGTTGAAACCGACCACAAAAACCATTTCCCTGCGGCTGCCGCAACATCTCCTTGACTCAATCAAGATCGCAGCCAATGCCCGTGATGTGCCCTATCAATCGCTCATCAAGGTATGGTTGCAGGAAAAATTGCATGATCGTTGAGATTTGCAACTGTCATGTCATATATTTCGTAGGAGATCAACTTGGATAATCGTTATTCGTTCATTGGTGGTAAACAAGGCGCATGGCGCGTAGTTAATGTGCAAGGGATTTTAGGGTCGAGTTTACCGCTAGTTGAAAGATTGAATGTTGTAAACGATACTACCAATGAATTGCCGCTAGATAGCGCATGGATACTGCAAGGTTTCACCAGCAATCTTCGCTATGCCGAACGTAACGAAATCAATGTGCTTAAGTCGGTGTAGCCTGACCTAAACCGCCCGGAAGCGGTTTGTGCAGCCCTTATCCCGATAAAAAAATCTGCCCAGTGGGGGGACATGCCGCAAGATGAGCGGCGGGCAATTTTTGAAGAACAATCGCACCACACGGCCATTGGCTTGGACTATCTTCCTGCGATTGCCCGGCGCTTGCATCACTGCCGTGATCTAGGAGAACCTTTTGATTTTCTCACTTGGTTTGAATTTGCGCCGGAGCATAAATCAACTTTTAATGAACTGCTCACGCGCTTACGGGCAAGCAAGGAATGGGCGTATGTGGAGCGTGAGGTTGAGATTCAGTTAGCACTTGATATTTTATGCTAGATTGTTTGGTATATCTTGTTGCTTTACACAAAACCAATGTAAAACAATTAACTGGGGCAATTGATGTGGAACATGAGTCAAGTTTTATTATTTATCCGATAATTAATGACAAAAAACTGATAGCTAGCTATTTTGAAACATGGACGAAAACACGCTAGACAAGATAGCTGAATTTATATGCGGAAACGGTGAGCAGTACCCAGTCTACCGTTCAAGCTCACAACTGACCGCTTTCTTCTCTCGTGCTGGGCTTGCCAGAAATGTTCACGATGGTTCTACCCGTCAACGATGGGTGCTTAACTGCTTGAAGCAATGTAACCGTGAAGAACTGGCTAGTGTCCTTAAAAGATTAGCTTCACCGAAAGAATACGGAGGTGATCGAGAACAGACTAATAAAGCTCTCCAACTTCTTAATGATATGTTGTACATTGAAGGATTCCAGATAAGGCTATCTGGAATTCAACCACAATTTGAAAAAATTAACATTGATTATAGTGTTATTAGCAAAGAAGAACTTAAACCATTACCACCACCAGACTTCTTGTCCCTTGGTTTAGAACCTGGCATTGGTGAAATACTCAAGCATCGATGGGATGAAGCTCAACGATGCGTTGATTCTAAGGCTTTCTTGGCAGCAACTATTGTAATGGGGAGTCTATTAGAGGGACTCCTGCTCGCAGTTTGCCAGAAGAAGCCTGCCGAGGTAAATACTTGCAGCTGCGCCCCTAAGGATAGCTCAAGTGGGAAGGTGAAACACTTTGCCGATTGGAAACTCTCTGAAATGATCGATGTTGCGCATGAAGTGGGCTGGCTTGGCCTAGACGTGAAAAAATTCTCTCATTCGTTACGCGAATTCAGAAACATGATTCATCCATATCAACATATGCTGATGCGGTCTACACCCGATGAGGATACTTGTAATATTTCATGGTTGGTTGTGCAAGCATCGATAAATGATTTGGCACGATCCTTAAAAAGTGGTTAATAAATCGTCCAAATGGATACCTCATAGCTCCGCAATTTGGTTTCATCACTGTACTTCGGAGTTGATTAGCTTGCCGTTCTTTTCTGTATTCCAAAATAATCAATTAGGTCGATTAGAGTTACCATTGACACTCTAACTATAACAAAATAATGTGCAAACCCTACTCCCAAGCCTGCGAAAACAATAAAGCCCCTATTTTGGCGGTCATTCGGGAAGTATTCAGCCAACCCGCTACCGTTTGGGAAATTGGTAGCGGTACGGGGCAACATGCTTGTTATTTTGCCAGCGAGCTACCGCACCTTATCTGGCAACCTACGGATTTGGACGAGAATCTGCCCGGCATCAACGCATGGCGGGATGAGGCGCTTTTACCCAACCTTAACCACCCGTTAGTCCTCGATGTCACCGATCCTGTGTGGCCTTGCGCCGGGATGGATGCGGTATTTACCGCCCTTTTAACTACAACGGCAACTATACCAGCGAGAGTAACGCCCGATTCGATCAATGGTTGAAAAGCCGTGATCCATTGAGCGGCATCAGGGATTTTGAAGCGGTGATAACTTTGGCGGAAAGCGCAGGGCTTAAATTGTTAAAAGACAATGCTATGCCTACCAATAATCGGCTTTTGGTTTTGGAAAAGGTAGAAACACATTGAATTCACACCCCTGTGTCCTGGATTCCGGCGATCATCCATGGATGGAGGAAGTGCGAAAGAGGATATGGTGTCCTCACCGCCAATCCATGCCGGAACGACGGGGTAGGCTGAATAATCTTGCTGATAGTGACAATAATAGAGATAAAAAACCTAAACCCACACCATGCCTACATTAGACTGGCTTAACAAACAGGATGCGGTACGCGCCGCGCAGAAAGTCCCTTATTGCTTGCTGGAAGCGGTGCCGGAGCTGTGCGTGGGCGATGCGGACAGCGGCAACATGCTGATACAGGGCGACAATTTACAGGCGCTTAAAGCCTTGTTGCCGATGTATGCGGGTAAGGTCAAATGTATTTATATCGACCCGCCGTACAACACCCGTTCCGCATTCGAGCATTATGACGATAACCTGGAGCATTCGGTCTGGTTGGGTACGATGTATCCCAGGTTGGAATTGTTGCGCGAGTTGCTGGCGGAAGACGGCAGTATCTGGGTGTCCATCGACGACAACGAAGCGCATTATTTGAAGGTGATGATGGATGAGGTGTTTGGGCGAAAGAATTTTGTGGCTAATGCTATTTGGCAAAAGCGAATATCCCCAGACAATCGTTTGCGTCTAGGAGGAGCCCATGATCATATTATTGTGTACTGTAAATCGCCTCTGACTCACCAGTCTTTCAACCAGCTTGAGATTAGCGAATCTCGTAAGAAAGACTTTAAGAACCCCGACAACGACCAAAGAGGCCCCTGGGCTTCAACAGACTGTACAGCGCAAGCTGGTCATGGTACTGCTAGCCAATTCTACACACTGACTACTCCGGCAGGACGAGTGATAGAACTGCCGAACAATTTGTGTTGGCGATTTACAAAAGAAAGGATGGAGGAGGAAATTAGCGCGGGTCGAATTTGGTTTGGTAAGGATGGTGTTGGAGTTCCCAGAAAGAAAACATATCTTTCTGAAATAAAAGGTCAAAATGCATGGACATGGTGGACGAATGCAGAGGTTGGTCATAACCAAGAAGCCAAAAAAGAAATCAATACCTTATTTGGAGCGGATGATGCTTTTGATACACCTAAGCCTGAAAGGTTATTGAAACGAATTCTGGAAATTGCTACCAACCCTAATGATCTTATCCTTGACAGCTTCCTCGGCTCAGGCACAACCGCCGCCGTCGCCCACAAAACGGACCGCCGTTACATCGGCATCGAAATGGGCGACCATGCTGTCACCCATTGCCAGCCGCGCTTAAAAAAAGTCGTCGAAGGCGAGCAAGGCGGCATTTCCCAAGCGGTTAACTGGACGGGCAGAGGCGGTTTCCGCTTTTATCGTCTGGGCAGTGAAATTTTTAATCAACATGGCACGATTAACGCCAATATCCGTTTTGCCAGCCTCGCCGCCTATATCTGGTACATGGAAACCCGCACACCGTTATTATCCCCAACGGCTTCGCCGTTGCTGGGTGTCCATGACGGCACGGCTTATTACCTGCTGTACAACGGCATCCTGAAAGACCGGCGGCCTCAAGGCGGCAACGTGTTGACCCGTGCGATACTCAGCGCCTTGCCCGCACACGGAGGCAAGAAAATAATCTACGGCGAATCTTCGCGCTTAGGCCAAGCGCGGCTAGATGCCAACCAGATCATCTTCAAACAGATTCCGTATGAAGTGAAGGTGTGTTGATGATTACTGCCATTACGTTTAAGCCGTCATACCGGCAGGGATTGCCGGTATCCAGAACACAGGGATGTGATAAGTGCATATGGAAGCTACTAAAAAAGGTTTAGTGCGACTATATAAGTGGTGGATAGAATTGTGTAAACCAATGTGGCAGGTTTTGGCATTGCCATCAATGGCTTCTGGATCCCGGCAATCCCTGCCGGGATGACGAGTCGTGGATAGACCTGTGGTCGGAATGACGGGGTTCTTGTGAATAATGTATAACCCACGAGTGTTATGGTGTTGAAACGATAACGAACGAAAGGCTGCATCATGTTTACATTAAAAAAATACCAACAACAGGTTTTAGCGGTCCTGGAAAACTTTCTGGTTGCCGCCCGGAGCCAGCCGGTTGAATTGGCTTTCGGACAGGCCTTAAGCCAGCAAAACCAAACCCCCATCCCTTACCGGCATTATGCCTTTGGGCAAATACCCTACGTATGCTTACGGCTACCAACGGGTGGCGGTAAAACGGTATTAGCTTCTTATACCGTCAAGGTGGCTAAACAAGCCTATCTGGAGCAGGATTATCCGGTGGTGCTGTGGCTGATGCCGACCAATACCATCAGGGAACAAACCCTGAAAGCCCTTAAAACCGTTGGACATCCTTATCGGCAAGCATTGGAACAGGAGTTTGGCCTGGACAGGTTGCGGGTGCTGGATATAGGCGAGGTCACGCAACTGTGTCCACAAGACATAGGCCGCAAAGCCATTATTGTGGTGGGTACGTTGGCTTCGTTAAGGGTGGAAGACACCAGTGGCCGCAAGGTTTACGCTTATCATGAAAACTTCGAGCTGCATTTTTCTGGCATCCGGCAAGATGATCCGCGCTTTGAGCGGGTCACAGAAAAGGATTTGCAGGAAAACGGTTTGGGCGCGGCATCGCTAGGTAAAATCAAATATTCCTTTGCCAATTTAATGATGTTGCACCGTCCCTTGGTGATTATGGACGAAGCGCATAATGCCCGTACCAGCTTGACCTTTGATACCTTAAAACGGGTGCATCCCAGTTGTATTGTCGAGTTTAGCGCGACACCGGACACCAGCCCGGCTTCTGCATCCAATATCCTTTATCGCTTACCGCAGCGGAATTAAAAGCCGAACAAATGATTAAGTTGCCGATTATGCTCACCGAGCATAATGACTGGCAAGCTGCTGTGCGTGATGCCGTACTGACGGGTAAAAAACTGAATGAAGAAGCGCGAAAAGAAACCGACTACATTCGCCCGATTGTGTTGTTCCAGGCGGAAGCTAAAAATGGTGCAGTGACGGTTGAGGTGTTGAAAGCGCATTTAATCCATGAACTGGCGATTGCTGAACAGGAAATTGCGGTGGCTACCGGCAACCAGCGCGAGTTGGAGGGCATCGACCTGTTTTCGCCAAGTTGTCCGATTAAATACATCATCACCATGGAAGCCTTGAAAGAAGGTTGGGATTGTTCGTTTGCCTATGTGTTTTGTTCGGTTAAAGACGTACGTTCCAGTAAAGATGCCGAGCAGTTGTTAGGGCGCGTGTTGCGGATGCCGTTTGCTAAAACCCGTCAGGTTGAAGCGTTGAACCGTGCTTATGCGCATTTAGCCTCGCCGTCATTTTCGCAAGCGGCGCAAATGTTAAAAGACAAGCTCATTGATATGGGTTTTGAGACGATGGAAGTGGCGGCATTGGTGCAGCCGGGTTCAAACCAGGACGATCTTTTTGGCAGGCAAGGCATTATCACTAGCGAATTAGTCCTGGTTGTTGAGTTGCCCAGTTATCCCGATTTACCCCATGATGCGGCTTATAAAATCACGGAAACGGAAGCCAAGACCTATAAGGTAGAGCTTACTGGCACTGTTCCTGAACAGGTCACCCAGCAATTATTAAAAACAGTTTCAGGTGTGGCAAAAAAGCAAATTGAATCTCAAGTTGAATTCCATAATTTACAGATTCAGGTGAACAAAGCCCCTGCCATGCGCGGCGAGCCATTCTCGCCGTTGCCGCAATTATGCTATGTGCAAGATGATTTGCTGGAATTGTTGGAGCCGGAAAGTTTTTTGTACAGGTCGGACAATTGGTCATTACACGATTATCCGGCTGAATTGGCGCAGTTTGCCCTCAGCGAGACGGGAAAAAATTTTGAAGTCGATATTGATGGTAAAAAAGTATTTTATAAAGCTGCCGGAGAAACCGGGGTTTATAACCTGGATTGGGTGGACAGTGGCATCACTGAAACGGACTTAGTGCGCTGGCTGGACAAGCAAGTTAAACAGCCGGATGTGCCGCAAGCCAGTTTGATTGCTTTTCTAAGCCAATTAATCGGTAATCTCACCCAAGTCAGGTGCATCCCGTTGACGGGGTTGTTGCGGAGTAAGTTTGTATTGGCAAGAACCATTAATGGGCAAATCAGCAAGTACAGGGAATTGGCTGCGGACAAAGGGTTTCAATTGACGTTGTTTGGGGATTCGATTCCGCTGAAAACCAGTTTTGAGTTTGCTTACGAATTTAAGCCGGAGAATTATCCGGCAAGGCCGCCTTATTATGAAGGCCGTTTTAAGTTTGCCAAGCATTACTATCCGCTTATCGAAGATTTAAAAGACGGAGGCGAAGAATTTGCCTGTGCCCAGGCGATAGATGCCAATCCACAGGTTAAGCAGTGGGTCAGGAATCTGGTTAACCGGGAACAGGCTTCGTTCCGGTTGCCCTTAGCTAAAGGCTATTTTTATCCTGATTTTGTTGCCGAATTGAATGACGGGCGTTTGCTGGTGGTTGAGTATAAAGGCGATATGTTGGCAACAAACGATGATTCACGCGAGAAAAATGCGGTCGGCGAATGCTGGGCTAATAAAAGCGAGGGAAAATGTTTGTTTATAATGGCGGTAGCTGAGGATTCAAACGGCAGGAATGTGTTTCAGCAAATTGAGCAGGTGATTAATAGGCTGTAGCAAGCCGCAAGCACCAAAGGCAACCACACCAGGTTCGGAAGAACACTGGCATGGTTTGGTTTACGGGATTAAATGAATCCTTTCAAATCAGTGAACGATTTGGCAGCTTTTTCCAAGTGTTCTTCAATTCCTTGCATGGAGTTATTCTTTGCCATAGTCCTGGCTTTTTTCAATATCTCGTTAGAGCGTGAGCGTTCTCTGTCAACCACATCACTCTCGTTAATTTCTTTGCTGTAATCCATCGCTTGTTTAATGATCTTGTAAACGGTCGCACCATCAGCGCCTGCCTTGACTGCTTCCTGGGCTTTCTTGATTTCACCCAGAACCAAGTCAATGGCATCTTCTGGTGTGTAGGCAATTCTATCATGCATGGTTGCTTCTGCCAGGGCGGCTGATGAAAAAGTGCCCATAGCCAGTGCAATCAGGGAAGAAAGTACGATTATTTTTATGGTTTTCATATTGGATTTATCCTCAAGTGTGTTGTGTAGCTTTAATTTTAGTCAATTATAAATTAACGTGCGCGATTCTATCATGTTTTGATAAATTATTTACCCCCCAAGGAAAATGAAAAATATCGCGGTGGATATCAGCAAAGCAGTATTAATGATAACTGAACGGGATTGATTGGAGGTTATTATTCATCATCCCTTTTGACCTCAACACGGACTTCTCCACATTCATCCTCAGTCAAAATGAATAAAATGGGCGCACAACACACCGAACAGTCTTCGTAATAGTTTTGCTCCCCTGATGAATCATCGATTAATACATCCAGAATTTCGCCGCAATAAGGGCACAGGATGAATGTTTCCCTCTGGAACAACATTCAAACCCTTCTGAGGAGGTTATCCAGCCAGGAAGCAGGCAATAGTCGTTTGAGAAAAGCGAACAGATAAGTGGGAAAGGTCACGTAATAGTGTATTTTTGGGCATTTTGATTCTACAGCATGGATAACCCTATCAGCGACCGCCTTGGCGGGCAGGGTAAAAGGAACGGCAGCGCCTTCCTTTTGCAGACGTTCTTCCATGGCTTTGTAGGTACCCTTATGGAAACTGTCCGCAGCCGCTATATTCTTTTTGAACAGGATAAAGGAATTGTGCCTGAAGTTGCTGAGTATAGGCCCAGGCTCTATTAGGGAAACAGAGATATTGCTGCCATGCAATTCCAGGCGCAAGGTGTCCGCCAAGCCTTCCAAGGCATATTTGCTGGCGTTATAAGCGCCCCGGTAGGTCATGGCAACCAGCCCCAAAACTGAGCTGTTGTAGACGATCCGTCCATGGCCTTGTTTGCGCATTACGGGGATTAGCAGATTGGTTAATTCTTGGGTGCCGAACACATTGGTTTCAAATTGGAATCGCAAGACTTTACGGCTTAAGTCTTCGACCGCTCCCGGCTGGCCGAATGCGGCATTGTTGAAAAGCACGTCGATCTTGTGGTCGGCTAATTCGACTGCTTTCTTGACGGCTTGCTGGATACTGGCGCTGTCGGCTAAATCGAGTTGGACTGCGATGAAACCTTCCTGCTGCAAGCGGGCGACATCTTCTTCTTTTCTAGCGCTGGCAATGACTTTATGACCACGGTTTTTTAATTCAATGGCTGTGGCGTAGCCAATACCGGTGGAACAGCCAGTAATCAATACGGTCTTGGGTGGGATCACTATGGTCAGTTGCCCAATTCCTGTTCAGACACATAGAATTTTTTCGCCGAACTGCAATCAACAAGGATGACCAGCGCATTTTTGGTGCTTTTTGGGTTTAATTCCACCGCTTCAACCCGACCACATTGGCCTGTGGCTAACGTCCTTTCTGCGGCCAGTCTCCTCATCCGTTCAATATCAGGCAATCTGTTCTGGTAAATTTTAACCAAGGGCGGTAAGTCATCAAACTTATAAGGTGGAATGGCAAAAGCTGAAAATTTCTGTGGATTATTTTTTATCAGGAACTGGTTTTTAGCGCTTTCATCCATGGCGCTTTGTTTAAATGCTGCTTGTTTTTGTAATTGTTCCTGATTTTCAAGTTTTTTTTGAGCTTCCTGGGCTTCCTTTTCTTGTTGAGATAAGGCTTCCTGGCTTTCTTTTGCATTCAGGTCGGTGGAACTACCCGTTTTCACATTCAGTTCAACTTTGCTTTGTCCTTGCGTGCAAGGTTTTGACCGGTAAATTTTGTTGCCGCTTGCATCCGTGCATTTGTAAACACCCGCCGATAATTGCACAGAGAAAAGCAATCCCAAGATTAACAGTGTAAATTTCATTGTTTGCCTCGATAAGTAAAATTTCGTCCACTCAAAGTATAGGTTATATTAACCAGGGTCATCGCGGAAATGATTGTTTTCCTGGAGGTGAGTACTTGCCCATAAGAATAACACTGCCGTAATCAGCATTATAATGGTAAAGAACCAGAAATAGCTGGCGCCTGTAAGTTTGCTCGTGCCATCGTCATTTTGAATGAAGAAATTGACTGCGCTGGTAAAGAGATTACCAACGGCTACCGATAAAAAATAGAAGGCCATGACAAACGATTTCATGGTTTTAGGCGCTTGACGATAGGAAAACTCAAGGCAGGTGATGGAAACCATGACTTCCGCCGAGGTGAGTATAACGTAAGCAAAAAGCTGCCAGATAATGTTTGGCACATTGCCGTGGTCTAGCTGCATCTGAATGGCGCTGGGTATCGCGAATGCAATCACCGTAAGAAAAAGTCCGATAGCCATTTTTCTTAATGCCGTAAGGTCAAACAAGCCGTTTAAACGAGGGTAAATGAAATAAGTGAACAGCGGTGTCAGTATCATAATCAACAATGGGTTTGCCGCTTGAATTTGTGATGGCAACAGTTCAACACCAAAGATAACGCGATCCATTTTTTGGGCCTGTAATATCCAGGATGACCCTATTTGCTCAAAAAGCGCCCAAAAAATGGCAATAAATACGTAAACAGAGGCCAGTTTTCCGAGAGTCGCCATTCCAAACCGACTGAAAGTTTCCCTGATAAAATCAATGCCCGCAGGTTTTATATGGACGAATTGATAACGTCCTGACCAGAAAGCCAAGGTGGCAACCAACATCAATAAGCCTGGAATTCCAAATGCCACAGATGGGCCGTATTGATCCAGCAACCAGGGAATAATCAGCATGGACGCAAAAGCGCCAAGGTTGATGGAAAAATAAAACCAGCTAAACACTTTGCCGATCAGATGTTGATTGGCCGACCCAAACTGGTCACCTACGTGTGCGGAAACACAGGGCTTTATCCCTCCAGCGCCCAAAGCAATCAGGCTTTGTCCGAGCAATAGCCCCATGCGAGTATTATCAATAGCCAAGGCAAAGTGGCCTAGACAGTAAACCAGGGATAAAAAAATGATAGTCCGGTATTTGCCTAACAAACCGTCCGATACCAAAGCGCCAAGTAATGGCATAAAATAAACCGCCGAAACGAATAAATGGAAATAACCCTGCGCTTCTTGTTCGGACATGACAGCCAACTCACCCGTGGTGTTTGTCATGTATTGCGTCATAAACACAACCAGGATAGCCCGCATCCCATAATAACTGAACCGTTCGGCCGCTTCATTGGCGACGATATAAGGTATGCCCGAAGGTAGGGTGTGTTGATGAGGATCAGGCTGATGTCTGTACGGCTTCATAACACATTGACAAGTTTGTCTGTTATTTTTGGATTAATGCCAATGTCAATCGTTAAGCTATGATAACCTTTGGATTTATAGTCAGGCGTTAATGGGGGGTTATTATAACGAACATTGGTCAGGTTTAACTTACAAGCCTGGATAATTATAGGATTAAAGTGTTTACGGCTAAAACGGATATAACTCAAAGTTAAGTTATAATCGGACTGCCCATTTGCTGAACAAAACGCCATGCTCGATTATCAAAAAGATTTTATTTTTTACTCGCTGGAGTGTGGCGTACTGAAATTCGGTGAATTTCAGTTAAAGTCAGGCCGCATCAGTCCTTATTTTTTCAATACCGGCCTGTTTAACACCGGTGCAAAATTGAGTAAGTTGGGGGAGTTTTATGCCCAAGCGCTGATACAGTCGGGAATAAAACCAGATATTCTGTTCGGGCTGGCCTATAAAGGCATACCCTTGGTTGGCGCAACGTCGATCGCTTACGCAAAAATGACAGCCAGCGACATTCCTTTCGCATTCAATCGCAAGGAAGCGAAAGACCATGGCGAAGGCGGTGAGCTAGTCGGCGCCAGCTTAAAAGGCAGGGTATTGATTGTCGATGATGTGATTACTGCCGGCACCTCAGTCAGGGAATCAGTCGATATTATTTTGCGGGCGGGTGCTGAGCCAATCGGCGTGTTGATTGCATTAGACCGTCAGGAAAAAGCGCAAAGCGGACTTTCTGCTAATCAAGAAATCATAGAATGTTTTAAAATCCCAGTCGTGTCGATTATCAATCTTGAAAATATTATCGGTTACATTGATACGAATGCAACTGGACAGTTGGAAGCGATAATCAAGTACCGTCAGCTATATGGGGTTTAATGTTAATTTAGTCACAAAAAATTAAGCGTGCTTAAAGCGAAACAGTTCCACGTATATAGTCTACAATTATCGAGAAATAAGATATCTGATATTTTGACTATTTTACCTTCAAAACCATGTCGGTAATCAAGGGCTTGCCATGAGTAATATGGAATTTAAAGAACAAATGCATGAGTACTCGCTATGGCGGGCAAAGTTGCTGCAGGGCATCGAAATGTATCATCAGTGGCGTATCCGCTACGATGTGAATGATCCCCACAGTAACAACACGATCCTGAATGTCCTTAACGGGTTACAACAAGACCGCATAATGCTGGCTTTTGTTGCAGAATTTTCGCGTGGCAAAACTGAACTTATCAATTCCCTGTTTTTTGCAGAAACAGGGGTCAGGTTGCTTCCGTCTTCACCTGGGCGCACCACTATGTCCCCTACCGAATTGTTTTATGATGAAGAGGGCGGCAATTATATACGCTTATTAGAGATTGAAACCAGGCTTGAAGATATTTCCATGGCTGAGTTCAAAAATAATAAGGAGAGATGGAAGCAAATTGATCTGGATTGCAACTCTCCAACACAAATGCAAGAAGCTTTCAAAGAATTGATAGCCACCAAACCGGTTGACCGTGAGCTTGCCGATAAGCTGGGCTTATGGAATGAACGCGAAGCGGCAGAACAGGGTATTGTTAACCCGGAAAAAGTGGAAATACCGTGTTGGCGCCACGCTTTAATCAGTTTCCCCCATCACCTGTTAAAGGAGGGTTTGACCATTCTCGATACTCCCGGTTTGAATGCCCTGGGAGCTGAGCCAGAGCTGACGTTAAGCATGTTGCCCAGCGCCCAAGCGGTCGTGTTCGTTATTGCCGCAGACACGGGCGTAACCAAGAGCGATATGGACATGTGGCGAAATCACGTCTGTCATGCCCGCGGCGGCAGTAAACGCGGCATGGCGGTCGTTATGAACAAAATTGATTCCATGTGGGACGATTTGGCGGGTGATACGGGTTACCAGGAGGCAATCAAATCGCAAGTCAAAACTTCGGCGACAACTTTAAAGATTGAAGAGTCGGCTATTTTCCCCGTTTCCGCCAAACAAGCTTTGCTTGCCAAAGTTAAAGGCGATAAGGCGTTGCTGCAAAGAAGCAGGATTGACATCTTAGAAAATTATTTGGCTGAGGATATCGTCAAGCAGCGCCGAAATATCCTGATGGAAACGGTCACAAGGGACATTGGCTTTTTAGTTAATGAGTCGCTGAACTTGACGGAGTCGTCTCTGGCAAATGGAATCGCGCAACTTGAAGAATTCAATAAAATTGATTTCCAAAACCAGGACATGACCGGTAAGTTGATGGCGGAGACCCGTGACAGGCAAAACCTGTACGTAGCAAACATCGAAAATTTCCAGGCCAGTCGACGGGTATTTAATGTTCAGGCCAGGACGCTGATTGATTCTTTCTCCAAGGAGCGGATCGATGCCATCATTAAAAACACCAAACATAATATGTCGAAAAGCTTGACGACTTACGGGATGAAGCAAAATATCCGTAAATTGTTTGATGATTTGCGCGATTTGCTTCAGGAGTCCGTCGATATTACCAATGAAACCCGCCGCTTGGTCAAAGCGATACACAAAAAATTCCACGATGAATATGGTTTTGTAGAGATAGAGCCCCAGCTTTTTTCAATTAAACAGTACCAGTTTGAGCTAGAGCAAGTCTTCGAAGAAGGTGACGCGTTCCGTGTCAGTACCAAGACAACAATGAGTGAGCAGAGTGTGGTCATTAATCGGCTTTATAGCACCTTGATTGCAAAAGCCAGAAATATTCTTAGGCAAGCACATGCTGATGCTGCAGCTTGGAGTAATGGCGTATTGACGCCCTTGATGCATCAGATTAAAGACCACAAGAAGCAAATCGAGAATCGTTTGCAGATGCTTAAGAAGATGAACGAGTCAAAAGGTACGGTAGCCGAAAATATTGCCGCGCTTGAAGTGGAGATTGAGCCATTAAAACGGCAAAGAAACGAGCTTATGATGATGATTAAGGCGATGCAGCTTAACGTTGACTAATGTTGACGCTGCTGAGAAGAAGTAAACTAAGAAAATTGATTGGCTTCAAGCGGTAACTAAAAATATTAGTGAGAGTATTTACTAATAGATAATGATTAAGATGCCACTAAAAAAGGAGCATTCTGATGGTTGTCTGCAAGCATGGTAATGAGGGCGCGATTGTTAAAAACGGCATTGTCCGTGGGAAGCGGCGTCACCAGTGCAAGGATTGCG
>NZ_JBKKBJ010000017.1:0-12925 GCF_046714055.1 Methyloglobulus sp.
GTTTACCGACACCAAACGCACTGGGCGTGTCGGTTGGGACACGATTTGGCAGGGTTGGTTCCGATTACAAGAACGGCTTCAGGGCTACCAACTCAGCAAGTCGGGACTCGCTGAGTTGTGATCAAGAAACAGGCATGTTGCCCCGTCCCGCCCAAGTAGGTACGCTATGTGCGTACCTTACGATGTTTAATGGTACGCACAGCGTACCCGCTTGGCTAGCCAGATGTTTGTGTGTTTCTTTAAAGCTTGGCTTCATAAGAGAATCACAATGAATGGGCTGCAAAATACCTTGAAATCAGTCGTATCCCCCAAAGCACTTAGTTTCCTTCGAGGCGCTTATTATAAATCAGTGCCGCCCCAAATCCGTAGCTTTCTTCGGGGAGTGAGTCGTGATGACGTTTTCCAGCGAGCCATGAAGCAGTTCCTGAAAGATCCAGGTGCTTGTGCATACCCTGGAAATCCGGTACTCATTGACTTGATTTATGGTTGGGGAAACGAAGCATGGAGCGCTATGGATGAATTCCTTGCGGGTTGCATAGATCATGCGCTGACATCACGCGGGCCGATATTGGAATGTGGCTCTGGTTTGTCTACCATCCTGCTTGGTGCTGTAGCCAAAAGGCAAGGCCAGGGCCATTGGGTTCTTGAACACAAACCTGCGTGGGCTAATAAAGCGCAAAGATATTTAAGTGAATACAAGCTAGATTCCATCATATACGCAAAGCCCCTCAAGAACTATGGTGATTTTTGTTGGTACGAGGTTCCGCTGGATAGGATGCCAGACAGTTTTTTCCTGGTCGTGTGTGATGGGCCGCCTAGTAGAACTAAGGGAGGAAGGTATGGGCTGATCCCAGTCTTGAGGGAAAGATTAAAGTCGGGTTGCGTCATCCTGCTGGATGATGCAGAACGGGAAGCCGAACTTGATATCGCAAAACGCTGGGAAGCCGAATTTGATACGTCGTTTAATATCCAAGGAACATTCAAGCCTTACATAAATATGACTGTGTCATAATAGCTTAAAACCCAGCGTGTAGGGATTTCGTGGCGCTTATTTCCCTTATTTCGTCGTACCCCATACGGGCTACGATACTACGTACTTTTCCCTTATAATGTTACCTCTTTATCCACTGACATTCCTGGTGATGATATGTTGATTAACCCAAGTTTCAGGGGTTCCGTTTTCATAAGTTACCGACGTGCGGATTCACCTGGTTACGTCAGGGGGCTTATGAGCGACCTGCGTAATACCTTTGGAAGTAAGCAAGTCTTCCTGGACATGGAAGACATTGCGGCCGGGAGCGATTTCCCACGTATCATCGAAGAGGCGGTCAGCAATTGTGAGCTGTTGCTTGCGGTTATTGGCCCAAGTTGGGCCGAGGTACGCGATGAGTTTGGTCGGCGTCGAATAGAAGATATTTCCGACTTCGTGCGTCTCGAAATTGGTGCCGCCCTTGGGCGCAAGATTCCGATAATTCCGGTGCTGGTGGAAAATGCCAAGATCCCGAAGGCGGACGAACTTCCCGACGAGCTTAAACTGTTCGCGACACTGCAAGGGGTTACCCTTACACATGATCGTTGGGACGACGACATAGCCCGGTTATTCGACGCCATAGAAAATGTCACGGTGGAACCACGAGTCGCACACCAGTATTCCGCTGCGTTGGCCAAGCTGGATCAGGGACATTGGAAAGAGGCGTTAACCGATTTCGAGGCCATCACTTCGATTCAATCGCGCTACCTGGATGTTCCAGAGAGAATCGAACCGCTGCGCGCGCTGGACAAGAAGCTGTCCCGGCTCGGGCCTAAGGCGAGCAGATGGCAAGATTTAGCAAGCAAGTATCCCTTAGCGCTTATGGCGATTGTTTGCCTGCTTCCAAACGCATTGGCGGCAGTGTTTAACTATCTGTTCAATTGGGAGGTTATCGTGCATCCTATGGCCAGACGCGGGGTCGAGCATGCGGAACACTACTTTCAGGTTTGTGCAGTGCTTGTGAATGGCATCGGGTTCTTGGCGGGCTTAGCGCTATTCATCTTTTTCGCCAGACCCGTGAGCCGCGGACTCGCAGACATCATCAGAGGCAGGGTTATAGCGCACGAATCCTTGATATTTTTACGGCGACGCTGCTTGGTGCTGGGGCAATATACCGCACTTATCAGTGCTTGCTTATGGATCGTGGCGGGGCCGGTCTACCCATTGATGATTGGTGCATTGGAATTTCGAGACTATGTTTACTTCATCGCTTCAATAACTGTATGCGGTGTGTTTGTCGCGACTTACCCCTTCTTGGTCGTGACGTGGTTATGCACGCGCGTGTACTACTTGGCATTCATCACCCCCGGTTCAGTTGCCGCCGACGATATGGCAACGCTAACCCGTGTAGACTCCTGGAGGTGGCGCTATTTGGCTATGGCCGGAGCCTTGCCGATGCTTCTGTTAGCGCTGGGGATCGTTCTGGGGCCTTCAATCGGATCACGTTGGGCTTCAATGCTTTTGGGCATTTTTGGGTTTGTCGGCGTTGCTGGCTTTATTTTAGCGCTATGGCTATTCCAGGCGATTCAGGACGATATTGTCTTATTGAAGGAAGCGACCTGGGCCTATGGTAGCAAGGTCGATAATCAAGAAGCCCAGCACTAAAGCACTTTATGGCTACCATCGCAATAAGGCGGATTTTTGGTTTGTTTGCATTGGCAAATGGCGACTTTCTGTGTCTCGCTGATTTCAAATTTTTGCGGTGTAAAGGGTGTGGTTTTATGTGAGCCGTCGCAAAAACTGCCGTTCTGGCTGTGTCCGCAAACGCACCAGTAGTAAGTGCCAGCTTCCAGTTCGCAAACATTGGGATGGTTAGCGGCAATGTTGGGCTTATCCTCTCTATAATGGCTTACTATATGCTTGGGTAGATCCTTCGGCTGGCGATAACTGCTTGATTCCGTTCGTGGTAAGCCATGACATGAGCCTGTCAAATGGCCGAACCATGAACGGGAATCAACTTCAGGGTTTCCTTAAGCCGATTTATTGCCAAGCAGGCTGGTAAGTCCAGCCAAACCCAGATCCAGCAATTTGTTGTCGCCCGGAACTTCGCCATCAGGTGTCAGTTTATCAATAACTTGGGGGAGCAAACTGGACAAACTTCCGGCTACATCAGCCATATTGATGCCCACTTTTTCGGCAAGACCTTGTACAAAGGAAGAACCCAGGACAGCCTGAATTTGTTCGGCGGAAATAGTTTGGTTTTCTCCGGTGTTGACCCAGGAAACGACTTGCTCGCCCAGGCCGCCCGCTGAAAATTTTTCTATCAAACCCGACAAGCCGCCCGATTGTGGATCGCTAATCATGCCGATGACAGATTCCAGCAGGTTGTTATCGACACCTCCGGCTGCTCCTGGTGCGGCATTATTGGTGGCCCGGCTTTTTATAACCCCTAAGATTGCGTCTAAAATACCCATGTTGTTTTCCTGTTGTTATGTAATTGATAGATGCGGTGAATTGTTGTTTTGCCTACTTCATGGCGAATCATACTGCTTCCAGCTTTTAGGGTCAAACTACGGCGTTAGTCCCCTAAACTTAAGATAACCAGAAGCAAAAATTGCAGGAGAACGAAGATGGGCGAATAGGGGATAAATTCAGTCCCACTCCAGTATTTTCCACATATTGACCCGGCTGCCTTTGTCCAGGTCATTGCCACGCACATCCATTTTGCCGTCACCATCGGAGTCGATAAAGTAATAAGGCGGGCCGATGTCAGGGATAATTTTTACCATATACAACTTACCGCCCCTGCGATATTCTTGGATAGTTTTTTTTCCTTTGCGGATAATGGTAATGTCCGGTTCCATATTTTCACCACTCTCAACCGGCAAGGGCGGTTCTGGCACTTCAGGAACAGGATCAATCGAGGGCGGCTGTTCATCTACAGCAAAAGCAGGAAAAGCAAAAAGAATTAGCAATAAAAAACGGCGCATGGCAGGCTCACCTAAAATAAAAACTAAGCCTATCTTATTACATTACTGTCGATTTACCCGACAAAAAACTAACAGTACGTTTTAAAAATCCATTCTCCCCACAAAGCCGGACGGGGCATGTTGCCCAATGCCATTATGTTAAGAGATCTAGTCCCTTCTCCCTTGAGGGAGAAGGTTAGGATGAGGGGGACAAAAAGCCTTTTCCCTGTGTTGTGTCTCCTCACCCCAACCCTCTCCAGCAGGAGAGGGAGATTTTTCTTAAATTAATGGCATTGGGCATGTTGCCCCGTCCATAGGGTTTTTTCCGTATAGTCCAACAATAACGGTGCGTCCAAAGTACGGGACGGGGGGTAAAAACCCCTTCTCACTATCCTTTATCGCCACTGAGATCTGATTTGCATAAAATCTTTCAGGGATTGCTGTCTCAATGTCTGGTTGAGACTGGATAACATAAATTTAAAATAATCAGCCACACCTTGCCAGGCGGAATGGTTCCGGTGACGATCATTCCCATACGCCTGATTTAGGACATCCACTTTTGCATCCAGCCAATCCCGAAGCTCGTTACCAGAACAAAAATTGCGTTTTTCGGCTTTGTAATAAGCGGCCTCGGCAATCATCACATCCAGGTTAGCTGGCCGGACGCGGACTGGAGTTTCCACGCCTAAGCCAAATTTTACCAAGTTGAGCACATCCTGCGGCGAGCCGCCCTTGATGCCTATCGCTTTAGGTTCAAGTTCCGACAGCGTTCCAAACAGCCTGTCCCAGATCGAAAGCACTGCGCCATAGTTACGGTCATGCTCGCTACGCTCAGTTGAATGATGAACCCTGTGCAGAAAGGGAACAATCATGAAACGTCCCAGAATCCGCTCGTATTTAGAGCTAATGTTGGTGTGGTGAAACATGATGCACAAAGTGACAAGGGTTTCAATCGCCAATACCAGCATCTTGTCGATGCCCAGAATAACAATCAACAGCGCTTTCAGGCTATTAGTAATAAGTATCTCCACAAAATGTAGCCGGAATGCTGTCGATACATTCAAATAGGGATCGTTATGGTGCACACGGTGGAACATCCATAAAGCATCCACGCGGTGACAGGCTTGGTGCCAAACATACAGCAACAGGTCGATCGCCAAAAAAGCCAAAATAGCTTTTAGCGAGGGACTTGAAACAGAGCTCAACAGCCCGTAGCTTGAATAGCGCTCGGCGAGCATGAACAGGGTTGAAACCGAACACACCGACATCAAGATACTGTTAAAAACAAACAGGCTTATATTGGTACGGTAAGATTGGCGCGTTTGCCCTGCTGGAAGCGTTATCTTTGGAAAGCGGTTCTCCAGGTTCGACAAACCGACAAAGCATATCATCAAGGTGAAGGCCACCAGCTCGCCCGTCAGTTCAACAGGCCATGAGGCAGACCAGGACGCGCTCGATAAAGTCAAAGTAGATTTTGCTATTAATTCAGTTAACATGTGCTTATCCTCCAAATCCGACAAAGATGTCGAACATTACGAAGTTAGCTTACCTAAGGTTAATGACGTAATGATGACAGCGATGTCTCCAAATCTCAGCCATTAACCTTTAAAAATACCGTTTTGAAAAGCCCTCGATTGGTTTAGCGCCAATCAGTTTTTCTCCACAGGTTTTCAGTTAAGCGTGTGCCATTAAACCCCGGCATCCTTACATAAAGATTAAGCATATAACATGCCAATAATTTACAAACTATGTAGGAAGTATAGGAAAAGCCCTGATAAGGCTTGATTAGCAAGGGGTTATGGCATTTAAAAGGTTGTGGGAACACGATTTGTGTTGTTGATTTGGTAAAAAATGTTCGCTTAAAACAACATTTGTGCTTTAAGGTAGTGCAAAACTGGACTTAATTCTGCACTTATTTTGTTAGTGGGTAGCCCAAAAGGATTGGGTTGATGAGCAAATCGTAAATTTCCACCATTAATATTCGGGCTTACTTTAATTGCTATCCCGTTCATTCATACAAGGTCACGGGGCAAGCCGTAACTTATTGATTCGGCCTTGTGAAGTATTACCTCCCGTTCGCCTTGAGCCTGTGTCGAAAGGCCAATGGGCTTCGACAGGCTCAGCCCGAAAGGTTTCAAACATAATTAGGCCGTATCAATAGTGTTATGGACTCGAACTGCCACAGCTCGGCATTTGCAGAGAGGAAGAGCTTGCTGCGAAGCCCCAGTCATACCAAGTGAATCCATTTTGCCACGGACGGAATTCCGTTCGTATCTGTCAGGAACAACATATACCAACCCGGCGGGGCGATACCGGGTTCGTTGGTCACCTGGACTTTGATTTTGCCACTGGTCTGGGACACTATGTCGAGATCCACCAAGCGCTGGCCGCAGTCGAAGGAGTGGGTGGTAATGCCGTTCCGGATCAGGCTAACCCAACGGATCGCTCCTGTTTGCGGCGAACTGATGGTGATGGTTTGCCCATAGCCCCATTCCGTCGTAACAGCGCCGATGGAAGGCCGCTGGCCCTTAAACAGATACGGTGGGCTGAACACCTCCAACCGCAGCTCTTCCTCTGGGTCTGCTGGCTCCCAAGCCACCGATTGGCCCCCATTTGGGTTGCTGCCTGCTGCCACTACTCGGCCGTCCGGTAGCAGCAGGGCTACGGAGTGGTAGAGTCTTGGTACTGTCGCTGTCGCCAATAATCGCCAGGTATCGGTGGTAGGGTCGTAGAGTTCCGCCTGCAAGCGCGCCAATGGGGCGTTCTCCTGCTTGAGCGAACCGCCGCTGACGAAGACCGTATGATCCGGCAACAGAATCGCATTCAAATGGATACGTGGCAGCAGCATCGGGGCGGCGGCCACATACTCAGGTGTCTCTGTTGTCAAATCGACGATGCTCACCATGCCAGTGGCATCTGTCTGGTTTTGTTTACCAGTCGGCCCACCACCCATGATCATGATTTTCTGATCCTGGGCCGGAGGCAAGATCACGCTGGCCGATTGGTTACGGAGTACCGGATCGAGCAGATCGTTCACTGGCTGAGTGGGAACTGGGTTTTGGGTAATATCGAAAATGCAGGGTTGAACGCCCAAGTCGTCGTCCATGCGTCCGCCGGAGAAGAAAATTCTTCCGTCCCGCATAAGGAACAGATGAGCATATAGCGGCAAACCTGGGAACCCTGCCGTAAAATGCCGAACCTCCCAGGTGTCCGTCACCGTGGAATAGATTTCCACCGCCTGGTTATGGTTGTTGGCGAAACCCTCGTCCAGTCCGGTGGTCGCCAGAACGCGACCGTCAGCGAGAGTGACCAGTGTCGGATACCAGCGGCCGTGCGCCATGTGCGTGACGAAAGACCAGTCTTGACCGACGGGGTCGAAGACGGCGGCCTCGGCGCTGCCCCGAAACAGTAGCGGAGGTGGCCCGTAGTCCAGCGTCCCCCCCGCCGCAAGCAGGCGCCCGTCCGGCAGGAACGTATGCCCACAGCAGAACAGGTCGAATGGCTTGCCGTCGGCGACGTCAAGGGTGGCTGGGTGGAAAAAATTAGGATTGCCGGAACCCGGAGCGACCTCCGGATCCCAGACGACACTGATGGACACACCCTTATTCACGTCGCCGAAATCTGGGCTTCTGAAACGTACACCGCTGCTGCCCGATCCGGCAAAGAAAAGCACCTTTCCTGTATGCAGCAAGGCCGCATGGACTGCCAGGACGCCTGAGTGGAAAGGCAGCATTTCCCACTGTCCATGGATTGCAGGCTCTTCGACCAGATCGACCACCTCGTAAAATCCGGCGTTCTGGTCGGGCGGATTGTCGACCATGAAGACCAGTAGTTTCGGCTGGCCGCCTAGCGGAGCGACGGCGATTCCGCCGCCCTGGTTTTCCCAGGAAAACCAGCCGGGCGCACCCATCCAGGCACCCCAACCGCCGGCAGGATTACCGTTCGCGTCAATCTGCTTGGCGATTTTGTAGAACGCCTGGTTCTGTCCTATGGCGTTATCGATCTGGAATATGATCAGATCCTGAATATCGCCCCCCATATCCGCAACAGCGACTCCGGCCCCCTGGTTTTCCCAAGAGAACCAGTCTGGCACCGGCATCCAAGGGCTCCAGCCGCCGGTCACGTTGCCGTCGACGTCCAGTTTTTTGCCGATGCAGTAGAGTCCCTGATTCTGTCCGCCGGGGTTGTCGATCATGAAAACAATCAATTCCGGGCGTCCGTCCTGATCCAGATCCGCCACCGCAATGGCGCCATGTTGATTTTCGAAGGAAAACCAGTCAGGTACGGGAATCCAAGGCCCCCAACCGCCGTTGATGTTACCGGTGGCATCGAGTTGCTTGCCAACGCGGTAGAAGCCCTGGTTTTTTCCATCCGCGCTATCGATCATGAACACGATCAACTCCGCCTGGCCATTCGCGTCGAGATCCGCCACAGCAACACTGGCTCCCTGGTTTTCAAAGGAGAACCAATCAGGTACGGGCTTCCACTCGCTCCAGCCGCTACTGATAGCGCCGTCGTCATCCAGATTTTGGCCGATTCGGTAATTCGCCTCGTTCTGGCCTGGCGGAGCATCCACCATCAGCACAATCAGGTCTTGCTGTCCGTTGCCATTCAGGTCGGCAACTGCAATGCCCGCACCCTGGTTCTCCCAGGAAAACCAGTCGGGAATATTGATGAAATTATTTGGCATGAGATTGTTTCTCCGAGTCTACGTGTTGAGTCATCAAATTGAGCCTTGTCTTCGGCAGCGTCGAGTCCAGCTGAAGTGTGCTGGTCTCTAAAATTCGTTATGCACCGTCCCCAACACGGATTCTAGCGTCGTTTTTTAGCTTGTCCAAGTGTATCAATTGGTCAGGTTCTATTGGTCAATGGCTAATTTTGATTGGATATATTCATAACAGACCGACATCAAGAGGCTATCTAAAACAAACAGGCTTATATTTGGAACGGTAAGATTGGCACGTTTGTTTTGCTGGGCGGTTTATCTTGGGACCGTGGTTCTCCAGGTTCGACAAACTGACAAAGCATAAGCTAACTCAAGGTTAATGACGGAATAGTGACGGCGATGTTACCAATTCAGTCATTAATCCCCGACATCCTTAATAAAGTTTAAGCATATAACATGCCAATGACTGCTAAGCTATGCTGGGAGGATAGGAAAAGCGCTGATAATGCTTGATTGGCAAGGTGGCTGGCGTTTATTAAGGTTGGGGAAAACACGATCTATGGTGTTGATTTGGTAAAAAAATTTGAGCCTAAAGTAACGTTCGTGCTTCAAGGTAGTGCAAAGCGGGCCTTATTTTGCACTTATTTTGTTAGAAATACCTGGTCAAACAGAGGAGTTTTAGTTTAGGAAAATGTAAAGGTTGTAGACAGAAGGCAGACGGAAAAGCACTGTATTATCCGATGAAGATAAGAAGCCACTGAGTCAGGAACCCAGTATTTGTAGGGAATATATTGCTTTTGTTAAGCTTTACTTTTTCTCCAAGTTCGTCATTAGTTTAGTAATTTCATGTTCAGGCACGTTCAGCTCGACCAGGGCTTTCTTAAGGTGTCCAAGCACCACATCCATGATTACATCATTCATGCTAGCATTGGTCTGTTGCCTGTAAAACTCGCGCAGATTTTCCGGCAAGCCCTGTTCCGGCCCATAAGCGCCAAATACAGTTTTTAGAAAATGCCTTTGTTTGTCCAATAGTGTCTGGAGATTGATTTCATTCAGGAAAAGGCTGGGGTTATCGTCCAGCAATAACTTTCGGGTAACGGCTTCTGTAATAGCCTGAATTGCAGGTTCGCCACCGATTCTTTGGTAAAGAGGAATATCATGCAGGGCAAAAAAATCACTTCGTTTTAGCCCGTCATCGTCCGTACCCCAGGTAATGTCCTTTTCCGCTTTTTTAAGCAAGGGGATATGTTTGGAACAGTGAATATAGGCTTCCTCAATTTCAACCATAACCCAGCGCTCAGGACGATGGCCGCCTTCGGCGTTTATCTCGGCTATGACATCCTGCGGTAGATCTTTGCGGAATTTCAGCAGGTCTTCATGTTCGACCAGTTTGGCTTTGCCGTTCACATGCAGGCCGACGGTGCTGTCAAAAAAATCGACGAAAATCATGCCGATATGCGGATTTTCGGTGATATTGCCCTGGCTGGCCATCACGCCGTTGCCGCGATATTCGGGATACACCAGATAGTTATCGTTCAGCACCCTGACGAAACCCGGCCTGCCGAAACGAAAAGAGCAATCACAGTCACCGTGTTTATCGGACGTTGCAATGAACAATACCTCTTGCCTCGCGATAAATTCTTTCATGACCGGCGACAGATAATTCAGCACCTGCTTGTCATAAAAGCGCAAGGCACGCTGCGTGGTGCCGTATTTTTGTTGTAAATAATGCTCGCCTTCCGAACCCGGCAACAAGGTAACCGGAGCCGCGGAAGGCGGATTTTTTGGTTTGGCCTTAAATAATTGGAACATAGTGTCTCTCCTTTTGTTTTTTTGATTGATTCCATGGTCTATCTGGTTAATGCCGTTAGGTTAAGGAAAAATCTACCTCTCCTGCTGGATGCCTACATGGATGTAGGTAGTAGGTGGAAAAATGCTCCTGCATTTTCCACATTCACTACATCCCTGTAGTTTGGCAACGCAGGAGCAGTTGCCGAGAGGGTCGGGGTGAGGAGAATAAGCACAGGGAAAAATGCTTATTTGATCCCCTCATCCTAACCTTCTCCTTTATGCCCTTTGGGTGCGATGGGAGAAGGGACAGTTCTCTTTAACTTAATGGCATTGCCTATCCGGTTAAATATCCAGCACGACATTCGAAGCCGGATAGGCGCAACAGGTATAAACCCAGCCCTTTTTTTTATCTAGATCATCGATTTCCGCCTGATCCGTCATTTCAACCTTGCCTTTTAGGCACTTAACCATGCATTCTCCGCACTGGCCGCTACGGCATTCATGACCTATGATGATGCTGGACTTTTCCGCAAGTTCCAGTAACGTCATCCCTCCATCGGCAGCAATCGTTTTGGCTGATTTGGCAAAGCTGACCTCATAGTTCCCGGTTTTGCTTCTCGATGGCCTGGCAAGGCCTGAATCATCGGGTTTTGCGACCGGACTATTGACGGTAAAACTTTCACAAAATAATTTTCCGGCCGGCATTGTCAGCTTCAGCAGGTTTTTTTTACACTCCGTCATGAAAGCATCGGGCCCGCATAAGTAAACCGTCCGATCCGGCAAATCCGGCACCTGTCCAGCTATCATTTGTTCGTTAACGCGCCCGGTTAAACCAGTCCACTGATTGAGCGCAAGCGGCTCTTTTGTCAGGGTAATAAATAATTTGATGTTTTTATGATGTGCGGCGATCAGATTAAGCTCATCACTATAAATAATATCGTAGAGGGTTTGAAACGACAGCAATAACATGACATCAACATGCGCCTCGGTATCGGCAAGCCAGCGCAACATCGACATGATCGGGACTATGCCGCTGCCGGCCGCTAAAAACAGAATTTTTTTGGGGGCATGGTTTACACAACTGAATTTTCCGAACGGCCCCTTTAAATTGAGGGTATCGCCGATCTTCAGATGATCGTTGAGCCAGTTGGAAACTATCCCGCCGTTCGGATCTCTTTTTACAGCGATTTCCAGAATTTTGGAACGTGCAGGACTTGATGCCAGGCTATACGAGCGTTTGTACGTCTGCCCTGAGAGAACGATTGAAAGCGTAATATATTGTCCGGGCAGATAATCAAAAACCTGCCCATTGGCTGTGCCAAGTCGAAACGTTTTGGTATCGGGCGTTTCTTCATAGTAATTCAGGACGGTGAATTGAGTGCTTAACGCCGTACCGCTGGCAAGGTCGAACCTGCCCCCTGGTATTGGCAAAATATTTGAACCACAAGTTTGAGCAGAGTCAACATTGACAGGATAGCCTTTCGCTATGGCTAATTCATTTTCGAAAAACCGTTGGAAACTGGCTGTATCAGGTTCCCGGTTTGTCTGTTTTTTGCTTAAATCGGAAAATAAAGCGCCGAATGGGCTACGCTCCGATACTGCATGATAGCGATGGGCAAAATAGGTTTTACTTTGAGGTGCTGTTAGCGATGCGCCGGCTTTTTTGAACAACCGGTGTGCCCAGGGCCTTGCTGATTTTTTATTGTCATTATTCATCACTCACCGTCTTATCAATCTGTATAAGGGCTTAATGTAAGAATACGCCGATGTCCAGGAGTGCAAAGATCCATTACATTCATGCTTGAGCCAAAATGATGCGCTAACGTAATTCATCCATCAATACTGGGCATCAAATTATTCAAATGCAATGACAAAAATCACGCAATTTCAGACAATTTGAGTTAACGTCTCGATAGCTCTGTGCGCTATCCGTTAACCTAACTGTAATTCAATGGTTTGCCATAACTCCCTTAATGCCTCATCTACACTATACCAATTGTGTAGTATTAAGCTGTTAACTTTTCCACTTCCAAATAGTGAATTTTCCATTTAAGTAAGTACGTGCAACTGTTTTTAAAAGCCGTCATTCCGGCAGTGATTGCCGGAATCCAAGCTTCATGGATGGCTCGGGGCTTGCCCCATGGCACTGGATACTCGCTTCCCGGCGGGTATGACGCACTTTTTTTCTTCAGTTGCTTATCAAGCTCTTTAATTCAGGTTTTAAATCAGATATGCGTTTTTACTTAAATGCAGCCCTCGTTAATAAACTCTTAGATTTCTTACATCTTAGAACCTGTTCAAGATTTAATATCAAGAGTATCCTATAAGTTTTTGATAGGTACGTAGAATGGGCTATCCAAGCGACATAAGCCGGGAACAGTTTGGGCAGGCCAGGGAGGTATAGTCGGCACGGAAGAAAACCAAGCCGAGGGAAGTCGATCTTTATGAAGTGTCTGTGGGCCACTGTAGGCCCTCAACAGTGGTTGCCAATGGCGGATGCCACCGAAGGAGTGCCCCAAGTGGCGGACA
>NZ_JBKKBJ010000018.1:0-3501 GCF_046714055.1 Methyloglobulus sp.
TGATAATCATAAAAAATAAGTCAGATATTATGTTTAGCGCTTCCGTTGGGGCATGCCTTGTGCCTGACCGAGCAATCACTTGTAATTATCAGGACAGGCACAAAGCCAATAGCAATACCTATAAGTATTCACTCATGGAATAGAAACACAACCCTATGGCTTTTTCGGCGCAAACAGCGCATGAAAAGGCGCGTGGGTCTCTGGCTTTTTAAAAGCGGCAAATTGTGAAGTAAAGCGGTCGCGGGCTTTGCACTTCCGGCTTTCAAAATCCTGGATTAACACGCCCATCGCCAGAAAGGTTTTGCTTGGCGTATTGATAGACTGCATTTCCTCACTGAATTGTTGTAACCTTTCCTGCTGGATGGCGTAGTCTTGATAATCGCCCAAAACTTCTTGCAACAGTTTCAAGCGCTTAATCAATTTATCAATGCGGCGTTCTGGATAAAGATTTTGGAAGAACTCCATTAAATAACGCAATTTTTTGCAAGTTTTCCTGAGCTTATGCAGTGCCTCCGGTGGCGAATGCCGGTCAATCACCACACCTTCCTTTATGGCTTGCTTATAAGTTTTCCATATCCTCTGGTCTGCGAGTTCTTTAATCGTCAATTTGGCATCCGCTTCAGTTGGATTTTTGGGCGGGATCGAAGAAAGGTAGTCCTCCCATTCCGCCAGCATCATTAAATACTTGTTTGAACGCAGTTTTCTGGCGAGTTGCTTTTGTGATTTCTGTTTTTTTACAACCAAAAAATTATGCAGGGGATTGATGCTTTGCCGAATGACAACAGGCAATTTCTTTTTGTATTGTTCAAAATTCAACAAATAAACATCTAAATCGCGCGGTTCCCCGGTAATCTGCCCTAACCAGGAAAAAAACTCCTTATAACGGGCAAGAACGTCTTCAGGCAGGACATTTTTGACCTGGCTTAGCCCGACCCGGGTTCTCCTGACCGCCACCCTGAAGTCATGCAAAAACTCACTGTCCGTATCCGCTATGGTTCCCTGTTCGTTCAGTTTGATAGCCCGCAACAGATAACTGAATATATATTTGCTGGCGATATCGGCCCGCATTTCCGGGGTAAGGCGTATGTCCAGTTTCGGTGAGTAATCTTTGGGTTGCCGCCCTTGTAACCTTAAGGCTACCAACAACACGGGCTTATCCACGGCGCACAGCCCCATCTCTTTCGTGACCATCTCGGCGATATGTTCGACAACTTTGTCGTAGCCTTTTACGGGAAAGAGTGTAAGGCGGTTATTGAGCAGCTCAAATTCTTCGATCAACACACGAAGCACAATTTTTTCGTCTTTATTGACAATATCAAGATGATAAGCCTCACATTCCAGGGTGCAGACCGCCAGCAATGCCCGCACCCCTAGCAACGGTTCTAGCGTTTGCCGCACCTTGCCGGGATTGAATTGCTTGCTGAATGACGGCACATCGAAAAGTATGGTGCTGGCGATAAGCCCGCCATTCTTTCGATCGCTTAACAATAATGATGAGGTTTGTTTTGACCGGTTAAATTCACAGGTCAAGCCATGCCTGTATAAGCGCCAATCAAAGCTATCGTAATAGGTCTTCAAGAGATATTGTTTCGAAACAAGATGTGTTTCGACCTTATCGCTTAATGCGGCCAGAAGATTTTCAGCCGTTAAATTTGTAGGTAACTCAAAATGGGTAGCCGTCATGACTAAGGGTTCCTTTTTATTAAGTGATCGTGTACACAATACTGTAATAATCTAGTATTAACATTTGATGACACACAACCCATCGTTCGTAAATGGTTAGGCAAGGACAATAAGGATACGAACCTCTAAAACATCTCATGATATAGTGGATTTTATCAGTATAAAGTCCACTTTGATATTTCTGCAAAAATGATTAAAGGATATACAAATGAGTAGAGAATTATGGCTGTTGCGGCATGGCAAGGCGGAACGCTATGATGGAAACGAAGATTATGACCGGCGCTTAAAAAAGCGCGGGAAACGTGATGCCAACCGCATGGGAGATTGGCTGAAAGAAAATCTTTTGATACCCGATGCGGTCATCAGTTCACCGGCAACCCGCGCCATCATGACCGCAAAAATAGTGTGCGATGCCGTCGGCATAGACCGTCAACATATCCAGATGGAAAAACGCCTGTATGATGAAGGTTTAGTCCGGGTGAAATCGGTGCTGGCCGATTGCCCTTCAACTTTTAGCCGGGTTTTACTGGTCGGCCATAACCCAGAACTTGAAGACCTGTTGACTTATCTGGTCAATCCCATACACCTGCCAGATACTGAAAAATTGATCCCGACAACGGCTTTGGCACGATTGGTCTTGCCGGACGGCTGGACACAATTGGAAAAAGGCTGTGCGGAGTTGCTATCCATCACCTACCCAAAATCCTTAACCGAAGAAAGCGAAGGATCGCCTGATTAAACTTGAACGAAATTGTGTCACTGTCATATTTCTGTCATAAAATGCAATTAAGCTAGTAAAGTATCCAATGTATTTTGCCACTACTGTCTATCACAAGAGAATTAACAATGAAATCAATTTTTAAAACGAAATCACTTATTGCTGCGATGGGGCTTGTTTCTGCCGGATTGATGGGCACAGTTGCCCATGCCGTACAGTCTGTGGACGCGGGTCTCCCTGAATACCAGGCCGCCAGCGGTATTTCCGGCAATCTGTCCAGCGTTGGTTCTGACACGCTTGCCAACTTGATGACACTCTGGGCGGAAGACTTTAACCGCGCTTACCCCAACGTCAACATTCAAATCCAGGCCGCTGGCTCTTCCACCGCGCCGCCAGCGCTGACAGAAGGCACATCCAACCTCGGCCCCATGAGCCGTGAAATGAAAGATGATGAAATAGAAGCGTTCGAAGATAAATATGGTTATAAACCCACCGCTATACCCGTAGCGGTGGATGCCCTTGCCGTTCTGGTCAACAAGGACAACCCTGTGAAAGGTTTGACAATGGAACAGGTTGATGGCATTTTTTCTTCCACCAACAAATGCGGCGGCGCTTCCAGCATTGAAACCTGGGGCGATGCGGGTGTGGCTGCGTGGGGCGCAAAAAGTATCCAGTTATACGGCCGTAACTCTGTATCCGGCACTTATGGCTATTTTAAAGAACATGCCTTATGCAAGGGTGATTTTAAAAGCAATGTCAATGAACAACCCGGTTCTGCCTCGGTCGTCCAGTCTGTCACCGAGTCCGTCAACGGTATCGGATATTCTGGGATGGGCTATTCCACTTCTGGCGTAAAGATGGTGGCTTTGGCAAAAAAAGGCAGCACAAGCTTTGTTGAAGCCACACCTGAAAACGCCCTCAATGGCACCTATCCTTTGACCCGTTACCTGTTTGTTTACGTCAACAAAAAACCGAACCAACCGTTAGCGCCGTTGGAATATGAATTTGTGAAAATGGTCTTGTCAAAAACCGGCCAACAATCCGTTATCAAAGATGGTTATATTCCATTGCCGACAAATGTCGTAGAGAAGGCTTTGGCA
>NZ_JBKKBJ010000019.1:0-4730 GCF_046714055.1 Methyloglobulus sp.
GAGTTGTTGTGACCACCCTAGTTCGTCTATTGGAATCATGCTTGCTACAAACCCTATATTTATTTATGGGGTTATAGTTTATTTCTCAAGTAAAATGTGATCAAGAGACAGGCATGTTGCCCCGTCCGGCACAGAGAAGAGATACTAGACACTCTTACTTGATGCTGCTATCGATGATCCGCCGCCATTAGCTATATTGCTGGCGGACGTAAAGAATCTCCACAGGGAAAAATGGGATTGGGCGCTTCCAGACAAGCTACTGCGTGAATCCTATGCAAGTCACAATTTAGATTTAATAGAGGCTATAAATTGGATTAAAGAAATATCGGTCAATAACCGGTAACTAATAGCCATTTAAAGCGGCGAAAGATAAAAAAATAGAAAAATAACAGTATTTTCATCATATTGAACTCGAAATTTTTAATTACCATCAATTGCAATGTGACCTTTGTAGGGTGGGCAAAAAGCGTTGCCCACCCAAACTGTCGGTTACGGGCATTTACATCTGGCTTAAAAAACGCCGGGCGGCGAAGCCTAAGTGGAAAGTTTTGGTTCGACTTTAGGTGTTTTTAGAATATGACAATGGTATCGCTAAAGTAACAATTTCGGGTACGGAGGTTAGGTTGGGAGCGCTTCGGTACAATTACGAGAGTGGCTAATGTTTGCTTGGGGCGGCTTACCTATTTTTCGAACTTTATCGATCATGTTTCAGCAAGATAAAGCTCTACTGTGGCCGTTGTCCAGGTGGCAACCCCTGCGCCCAGGAAATCCTTGTCTTCCGTCCAGACGGGGCAGTCGAGCAGGAGCGCTACGGCTACAGTAGGCCAGTCGTTCACGTCACGGGAAGCAATGCGCGCTTTTGCCCTGCTCTCCACCTCAATCAAGAGGTCATCAGCAATGATTTGAACGGTATCCAATACCCCGTCAAATACCGGACGCCAAATTTCTTCGCTCAAGTTGCGCTTTGGTGCCAGTTCTGTCGCAAGATAAAACTCAGCTTCATCAACATTCGCCTCTGCCATGTAGAACGCAACGGAATCGCAGTAATGCTCGATCAAATGTCTAACGCGATACCCCAAAACAGCGCGAATGAGTATATTAGCATCAATGACCAGTCGTTTATGTTGCATGTGACCGATGCTGCCGCCATTGTCTAAATTCTTCCAACAGATCGTCCTCTTTGAGACCCAAGCGGATTAACTCATCATCCATGCGCTTTCCTGCTTCCAGGAGCGCCTCACGTTGTGCTTGTCCTGGTTGTTTGGGGATAGGAATAAAGAACCCGATGGTTTGTCCGTGTCGTGTTACTTCAATGGTTTCGCTTGCTTCGAGGAACAAGGAGAACTTTTCGCGTAGTTCCCGTACGCCGATGCGTTGAGTCATATTAGCCTCCACTTAATGAACACAATTGTGTACACATTATAGCAGGCAAATTAACACCCCGGTAAATGGTGGGTACGATTCGGTAAAAAATTAAATGTGCTGTGGGTTTGCAGTGGGTCGGAAATTACAAATATTATGAAATTTTAAACGGCTGCTTTGCAGAGATTATTTACATAATACAGCTGGACTTAGCTTCTAACTTCCTTAGCGACGTTTTATTCAGAAACTCTATTACGACCTCCTAATGAATGCCAATTTTGATGGCAGTTATCACCCCAAAAAGCTGAATTTGTTAATGGGATGTTACCCCAGCGTTACCCCAGGCAATAAAAAAGCCCTTCGATTGCTCGTAATGGCTTGATTTTCATGGAGCTGGTGATAGGAATCGAACCCACGACCGGCTGATTACAAATCAGCTGCTCTACCAACTGAGCTACACCAGCTTAGCTGTGGATTATACACAAAAATTTTATTTGCCTAGTTTTTTAAGCCCTAAACACAGGGCAATCGCATTAAACCCTTAGGTACCGAACACTACTTGTTCTCGGAAGTCATCACTCAAAACCGCCTTAAAACGGTTCTGCTTAAGACTACGATTGGGGGAAACTTTCTCAAACTTGTGAGGCTCAGGTGGTGAGACTTGTCTAAAATTGCGGGGGCATTGCCTATTCGAATACGACAATCGTCTTCCCGCATAACAACATCCGCCAATGTGGCCAGTTTTTGTACGTACCGTACGGGTAAAAAGTTTGGTGTCATCAGCAATGGAGTTGATACCCACAGGGCACAAGTGAAATAGCGCTGTTCAAGGCTGTTCTATCCTGCGACTATGCACTCCTGCTCTGCCATGCCAATGCTAAACAATCCTTTCCAGCGCTCGAGATGTGGCAGGGGGTGCTAATAATGTCTTCGCAAATCCAGTAGCGTCGAATCTTGAGTCGTCCATATTCTTTATCGATTTCTTCGACGTAGTCATGCTTGATGTGCTTGAAGTTGCCTCTTCGTGCAAGCGTGAAATAATCGGTTACCGCTCCGTGCAATAAAGGCTGATTGTCTTTGAGTCTCAGCGCATTCACCTTTCTGGCCGACGATTTGCCCGGCTATGGCTGTCTGGCAGCCCATGGCATCAATAATGACGATGCAGCCTTTCAAATCAAGTAATCCCAGTAACTTGGGGGTGGCGGTGACGTGTGCCTTATGTTAGAAATTGTATCGTTCAATTGGCACCGCTTTTGGGCAACCACGAGGTTTGCCCCTACATAACTGCAGCGTGATATTAGTGTTAAGTGGCGCTTATTGGCAACATGCCCCATCCGGCATTGGCATTCAGATCCAAACAAAGACGGCATCAGAAGATGCCGTCTTTATAGTTTTCAATGCCAAAATATGAATCAATACCCAAGCAAAGAAAATTCAACCAGCTTATTCAGTTACCACGCTGATTTTCTTAGGTTTGACGGCTTCCTGTTTGGGAATCACAATATCCAGTACGCCATTTCTGGATTTTGCACTGATCGCAGCGCTATCGGCGGTATCAGGCAAGCTAAAACGGCGATAGAATGAACCATAGATACGTTCAACCCGCTTATAGTTGTCTTTTTCAGTTTTGGCTTCGGTGTTTTTTTCGCCTTTAATCGTCAAAACGCCGTTTTCCATACTGACATCAATATCTTCTGGATTTACGCCGGGTATATCGGCATGAATCAAAAAGCGGCCTTCCTCTTCCTTGATATCCACAGCGGGTGCCCACTCTGCTGTAGCAATGCGGCCACTGCCTTCGTCGCCTTCACGAAAGCGGTCAAGCTCGCGTTGCAATTGGGTTAAAACATTAAAAGGTTCGTAACGTGTAATAGCCATAAAGTCTCCTCGGATGGTGTCATCCAAACAAATAATGAATATAAGCAACGACTGTCGTTGCAAACATATATTGGGATGATTTTATTTTTTTCAAGGTGTGAAATTACTTAAGAAGGGGACAATATTTCTTAACATGAAGTAGAGGGACACTCCGTTTTTGGCGAATCCCTCCCGCATACAATGTTGGAATCAGCCTTATGTTCTTGGGAACCTAAGTGCCTTGTTTTGCTACAGAGCGGGCATTTTCTATGATGACTTTCTGCGCTAACTCTTGAACTTGCTCTTGTAAAGCCCGGTCAGCAAGTTTATTGCTTAGGTCATGTAAAACTAAACCTAGTGCGACTTGATTAACCGGCAGGTGACCCCAGTTAGGATCCTCCCATCCGTGCTTGAAGAGCCAAAGCAAAATGGGATTTGTGACGGATGCAATGGGTAGCTTAGCAATTAAATCAGTCATTTGTAATCTCCTTAGAATGGTTGTGGATTGTATATAATCAGAATCTATTGCTGTGATCTGTAAGGCAATAGCAATGTTAACTGGCTTGGAGTAGGTGGGAGATTTAATCCCAATGCCCAAGTTGAGGGCAATGTCAGGCTATTAAAAACCAAGGATAAAGCCGAAACATTCAAGCCATCCCCAGTTTATGGATTCTAAAGCCTGATGCCAGTGAAGTAATTCACAAGAAAGATGTGAAATATTTCACAGCTAAGTTGCTTGAACCTAAAAAAATCAGTTAGATAGATAGTTACGCGCATTCGTAGGGTCAATCTCTTGTGGTTGCCCAGACAGGCACAAGGGTTGCCCCTAAAATGTTCTTCGTAGGGTTCAAAGATAGCGGTAGCGTCAAAGCATTCAGGAGGGGGTTTGCAACCAATGCCGTTAAGTTAAGCCGATGCCGTGGCTTTGGGTCGGGTCTGGACTTGGGTCGTGGTGCGGAATGGCCTGGCAGCTTCCGTTCCAGGGTTTTCTTGATGAGGGTGAGAATGCTGGGCACGTCGTCCGGGGACGCACACTCGAGCGGCCAACCGAACAGGCGGAGCTTGGCGAACGCATAGGTCAGATTAGGTTGGTGGCGGGCGGTTTTTTCGTTTGGCAGGGTTTAGTGTGTGCCGGGCAGTCCAATGCTTCGGCAAGATTGGCGGTGAAAATTTTGGCGTGGAAGTCCTGGCGGATGGCTTCGGGCTTAAACATAATGGCATTGGGTAAATACCCCACCCAGCACAGGAGGTTTGTTTTGGTTGCCGCTGTTATTTTGAGTTCAGCCATCTCAACACCCCTGCTCCTGCCATTCGACCACTGGCAAAGCAGGCGGTAAGCAAATAGCCCCCGGTTGGCGCTTCCCAGTCCAGCATTTCACCTGCGCAAAATATCCCAGGAAGGGCACGCAGCATCAAATGTCCGTCAATAGCATCAAAACTAACGCCGCCAGCGCTACTGATGGCTTCGGCAATGGGCCTGGTCGCCACCAGCCTGACGGGTAGTGCTTTTA
>NZ_JBKKBJ010000020.1:0-4508 GCF_046714055.1 Methyloglobulus sp.
GATGCGCTTCATTAACTCCTAACAACACGGCCAAACCCCATAAGGGTTTGGATAACGCCACCCCTTATGAAATACTTACCGCTTATTTTAATCAACCCATCTATAAACAACCCTGAGATTTCTTACAAGTAACGAATTTCAATTGTTGAACTGTCGGGCTATCCGGTTAATGGTTACAGGACTGGAATCATATAGTGTCCGTCCTTGTCCCACATTGTACCAGAAAGTCCCTAGCGGCATTACGCTAAACGTAATATACTATCGGTCATGATAAAGTCTTTCCGCTGCAAAGATACCCAGGCGTTATTTGAAGGCGGTTCGCCAAAGCGTTTTAGGGCGATCCAAACTGTTGCGGAGCGAAAATTGACGCTGTTGAACAATGCCCCGCCAGCTTGGAGTTTTTGAAAAGTCCGCCCGGCACTAGGCTTGAAGCCTTGAGGGGCAATAGGCTGGGTCAACACAGCATTCGTATCAACGATCAGTGGCGGTTGTGTTTTAGGTGGTGTGGTGGTGATGTGTTTGATGTCGGGATGGGGATTACCACTAGGGGGGAATGATGATAATTAATGGCTTGCGCCCAATTCATCCGGGTGAAATATTGCGGGAAGAGTATTTGTTGCCTTTAGGCCTTAGCGTGAATGCCTTGGCTAAAGCCCTGCACGTTCCCGCTACCCGCGTCCATGAGATCGTGAAGGAAAACCGTAGCATTACGCCCGACACGGCCTTGCGCCTTGCCCGTTATTTTGGCGGTGACGCTAAGTCTTGGCTAAACCTGCAAACTGAGTACGATTTAAAGATTGTGGCAAAAGATTCAAGCATTGAAACTGAGGTTTCGCCACGGGAAGCGGCGTGATTTGTTTAGATCACCATTTGTTTAAATTTTCTTTAACCATAAAAGTAAATTGCGCTATGAGCGATACTGCATACGCCAAAACTACTGTGTACGTTGGTGTGGCAGAAGATTGGTAAGCCCAAAAAACGGGTGTCCAAATAGCCGCGACAGTAATTAATCCGGCAATACCAGTTAATGTTTTTTCGCTTAATTAACTCCATTTTAGATTGCCATTTTTGGCGTTTTTTTGGGTTCGACTTGAGGTAAGCAGTAAACACAAGCGCTATCGGACTTTTTGCATAAACGGCAAAATCGCCGCCCCATTCTTCAAGCCGTCCAGGTAATCAGCCCAGCTTTGCATCATCTTATGGCGTTCCGGCAAGTGGGCAGTCCTGTTGTATGCCCTTCCGTTGGGGTCTCTAACGCTATGGGCTAGTTGATGCTCGATAAAATCAACCCGAAAGCCCAGCACTTCATCAAGGATAGTCCTCGCCATAGCCCTAAAGCCATGTACTGTCATTTCGGACTTGTCAAAGCCCATCCGCCTGAGTGCCGCCAATAACGCCACGTCTGACATTGCCCTGCTGCCGTTGGGTGTCCTTGCCGAAGGGAAGACAAAGCGTCCATTGCCTGTTAGCGGATGCAAGCTGGTCAATATCTCAATAGCTTGCCTGGATAAGGGTACGATGTGCTGTGTATTGGTCTTTGTTACCAGATAATGCCATTCCTTAGCATCAAGGTCAATATGCGCCCATTCTGCATGACGCAATTCACTCGGCCTGACAACACCAAAGGTGCAAGCTGCATTGCCGATTTCACGATTAAAGTGCCGTTAAAGCCGTCGATTGCCCTTAATAATGGCGCAACCTGCTTCGGGTCTGTCATTGAGGCAAAGTGACCACCCTTAGCCGTTGGCAATGCGCCGCTAAGGTCTTGGGTAATGTCACGGATAGCCCTGCCCGTGGCTACTGCATAATGGAAGACACGCCCTGTTATCTGCTTAACCCTATGTGCTGTCTCTATTGCTCCGCGTTCTTCAATGCGTCTAAGGCAACTCAAGATGTCCATAGGCAGGATGTTTGCTATAGGCTTGCTGCCACCACGGGGAAATATTCTGGCTTAATAGCCGTGTTGGTCGGTCGCTTTTATCTTCGGACTTCTTGCTTATCCATTCCCTTGCGATAACCTCAAGGCTATTACCTGCGAGTTCTGCCTTTGATTCCTTAACGGCTTTTCGGTTATCGCTGGGGTCTGCACCATCTGCAATCAGCTTTCTGGCATCGTCCCGCCGCTGCCTGGCTTGCTCAAGGGTAACATCGGGGTAAGTGCCGAAAGACAAGCCTTTTTCGTTACCCCCATAACGATACTTAAACCGCCACCACTTAGCCCAACCCTTAACGCCGGGCTTCACCAAAAGGAACAAGCCTTTTTCGTCTGCCAACTTGAAAGCCTTGCCTAGCTTGGCCTTCTCGCCCCTGTGGGCGTTCTTACATGCGGTGCCTGTTAGCATTTGGGGGTAACTCCATTTGGGGTAAGTGCTGTTACCCCAGATTATTACCCCTGTTTAGCGTGGGATGTCAACGGATTTTGCGGGACTAGTTGGGACTGCTTAGTAGGCTAAAACCTTGGTATTACTGGGTTTGTTGGATGTTGTGGGACGGCGTGAAACAGTGCATTGGTGGCGATAGGTGGACTTGAACCACCGACCCCGGGGTTATGAATCCCGTGCTCTAACCAGCTGAGCTATATCGCCTTTAGGGAGGGGCTTTTGAAAGACCGCGAATTATAGTTACCGCCCCATGCTTTGTCAAACGTTGAATCGGAAATGCACGACATCGCCGTCTTTAACGATGTATTCCTTGCCTTCGAGTCGCCATTTCCCGGCATCTTTAGCGCCTTGTTCTCCTTTGTAGCCAATGAAGTCCTGATAGGAAATGACTTCAGCGCGGATAAATCCTTTTTCGAAATCTGTATGGATGACACCAGCAGCTTGGGGGGCAGTGGCACCATTAGGAATAGTCCATGCCCTGACTTCTTTTATGCCGGCGGTGAAATAGGTGGCTAGTTTTAGTAAGCTATAGCCTGCCCTAACAACGCGGTTAAGTCCCGGTTCTTCCAAGCCCAGGTCGTCGAGGAACTCTTTTTTTTCACCGTCCTCCAGTTGGGCTATCTCCGCTTCTATGGCCGCACAAATTGCTACCACTATAGCCCCTTCTGCATCAGTAAAGGTCTTTACCTTATCAAGTAAAGGATTATTGTTAAAACCGTCATCCTGGACATTGGCAATGTACATGGTGGGTTTAAGGGTTAGCAGGCACAAATCTTTGATGAGGGCTTTTTCTTCATCTTCTAACAGTAACCCTCTTGCGGGTTGTCCAGTATCCAATTGCTGATAAACGCGCTCTAAAACCTGTTTTTTTGCCAGATCATCCTTGTTGCCGGACTTGGATGCTTTACTGACGCGCAGCAATGCCCGTTCCACGGAAGCCATATCGGCAAGGGCCAGTTCGGTATTGATGATTTCAATATCGGAAAGTGGGTCGATTTTTCCGGCAACGTGAATGACATTATCATCTTGAAAGCAACGGACAACATGTGCAATAGCATCGGTTTCGCGGATATTCGCCAGAAACTGGTTACCCAAGCCTTCACCTTTTGATGCGCCTGCGACGAGTCCGGCAATATCGACGAACTCGATAGTGGTTGGAATGATGCGTTCTGGTTTAACGATTTCTGCCAGTTTATTCATTCGGTCATCGGGCACAGGCACCACACCCACGTTGGGGTCGATGGTGCAAAACGGGTAGTTTTCCGCCGCGATTTTTGCTTGGGTTAGGGCGTTGAACAAGGTTGATTTGCCGACATTGGGCAAACCAACAATTCCACAGTGTAGTGCCATAAGTTCTCTTGGAAACGGATAAGAGGTTAGTTTTAAAGGGGGAATCTTGCTTAAAAAAGCTGCGCTGCGGCATTATACAAGTTCCAAAAATAATCTGGACAATTAATGTGGTTACGGCAGTTAATGCAAAGTGATTTTTAACTTAACGATAAGCTGCCTGTAATCGACTTCGTCCAGTGCATCACTGGCAATGAGAATAGTGGGTTTATTCTGCATCTGCAGGAATATAAAAGTGGTCGTAATGACAGTTGACTTTAAAATATCTACAGCCTCAAAATCGCCTCCATCGGAAATTTCCCATGCCAGTTTTTCGGTGTATCTGATTTTGCGCCGTTCAATTTTAAGGCGATGAAAATTCATCTTGAAATTAAGTCCGATGAGGAAGGCCACTCCCAACTTCAGGCCAAAAGGGAGGGTGTTCGCGATGCTCGCACCCAGGGCGAGCACATGGATAAAGATGAGTAACCGCAGTAATTTTTTTGAAGGGTTGAGTTCAGCGATAAACCGGGAACTGTGTTTTTTTGTGTACAAATGGATTTCCTAAGTTTTACAGTTTCAACAGGTCAGATGTAGTTGCCGCATTTCCTATAAACATGCCCATTATGCCCCATGAAGCAAGGTATAATTAGCGAAGATTTTTTAGGCTAGTCCTTATCGTATGAGACCTTTGCGCGAACCCAAGCCCCTAACTGGTAAAATAAGCCCTTATCAAAGCCCGAACAAACAGCCCATGTCTTGGAAGTACCTAGCCCAAACCAGTTTAAGCGATGCCCTTGT
>NZ_JBKKBJ010000021.1:0-15918 GCF_046714055.1 Methyloglobulus sp.
GCCGGATGACACGGCGCACCAAAGTGGTCGCCCATTGTGAAGGCCTGTTCAATGCAACCATCAAGCTTTGGTTTTACCTAACGCAACCCCATGTATTCCTGGCTTATCAAGAAAAAACATTATCTATATTTAGGTAAATACTCTCGAAAATATTATAGCAACCCTATTATTCATACTATTTGACCAGGATGATGAACGCGATAGTTGATAGCTTAACTATTACATATGGAGAAATAGCCCCAACTTTCTACCTGTACTTGCCTATGTTTTTGAAAATTGCTTCTGCGTATGCTGAAGCAGTTTTAACTTGTCCGCTTTCGCTAAAATGACATTTATCACTTTGTCTGTCAACATCAGCAAGCAATGTATCTGTATCAACTCCTAAAAATATCTTCTTGTTGTCTATCAGTTGTTTTTGTCCAATTGCCGTAGGGTTGTTCTCTCTCCAGTTGCTACCGCACTTTGTAGCGACTGAAACGAAGACTGCTACGGCAACCTTAATCTCAGCTAATGATTCCAAAAGCGAATTGAAAGACTTGATGTAGTTCTTCGCTGATGTAAAGTTGATGAAATCATTTTCACCTTGATGCCAAATTATTTGCGTAATTTTGTATTTTTGATTAACGTCCTTTAGTGTAGAAAGCAGCATTTCATTTAAGTCACCGTCTTTTTGCCAGCGTGATATTGGTGTACCACTAATGCCAGACGAAACTATAACTACAGTTTTGTAAGCTCCAACTGAAATAAGTTTGTCAGCAAGCGGCGTTATAAACTCACCTCCTTCTCCAGAAGCGCCCAGAAGGGGAGAAAATGCGATGTAGCACCTGCCTTCAAAATAGTTAAATACATTTTGGGGAAATCGAGTGGCGAATTTTTTACCTGCGTGATTGGCTGAGTTAGATTGCCCGATTACTAGCAAGACAGCCGTATCGTTTGCTTGTGTGGGGCAAGTAACTTCATTTTTTGAAGGGAATGCAGTTAGTCTTCCAAATTCATCATATTTACCACTGACGCTGGGAACTACTTGTTTTATTAGACCATGAAGTGTTTCAAGTGGCCATAAATTGCGAGGGGAGCTATATGCACCGTAAAGATATGCACCAAGTATGAAAAATAAAAGCAGCGAAAAAATGAATACTATTACTCTGTTCTGTCCTGTTGGCATACTTTCCTTCATTTTAAAAATGTCAGGTTCGATTTTGATATTTTGAGGCCTAACGCAAAGCTAACCGGGCGCCGCCCGGGAAGCTGAAAAATAAAAACGCCGGGGCTCGGCGCGGCATAACGGGAGGGGCGCATTTATCGTAATATAGTAGGGAGGATTAGGCGCCCAATTCATCCAGCCTTCAGACCAGTAAAGCGTTTCCGCGCAACGTAATCCGCCATATCGCAGGACACCACATGCGGCGGGTTACGCCGCGCCTGAACATCGGTAGTTGTTTTGGCGAAGTGGGTTGCGCGGCTAACCGCGCCCTACAAATGACCCGCCGTACGGCCGTACAAATGACCCGCCGTACAGCCATTGAACACAGGGTTAGGGTTGCGGATGGTCATCATTTACTTTGACGTAAGGACGAATTCCTTCTAATGTCTTTGGGCCAATGCCATAGACCCGGATCAGGTCGTCTGCTGAAGAGTAAGGTCTACCGTCAATGATGGCTTGCGCGACAGCCTCGCTGATGTGCGGTAGCGCATGTAACTCGGCTAATGAAGCGCGATTCAAGTTCACAACCGCTGGGCGAACCTGAGCTGTTGTACTGCGGTTTGAACCTCGTGTGCCAATGAGGGCAAAATTGATTAAAATTGCCAAAACAGCTACTGCGGCGAGCAACCAGCAGAACACTCCTATTTGGCGGGTCATCATCGTCTCGCCGTTTTCGCATGTAATCTCTATCTTCTATACCCATAGCGATTGGTGTGTGCCCTAACGTAATATATACGAAGTTAATTGTCGTATATTCTTCATTAATTTATTTTATCGATTGATTTATTGAAGCTAAGTATAAACCATTTGGACACTGTAAATAAATACGACAATATTTGGTTGTATACATCAGTCCAAGACATACGCTTATCCCGTATGCCGCGCCGAGCATCGCAGTTTTCGGCGGGAATAACCCGTTAGGGGCGATTCAGGGATGAATCGAGGTGATCGAGGGGCAGGAAGCCCCTTCGATCACCTCCCGTCGAAAATGAGAAGCGCAGGAAGCGAGCGGCATCCGGGCGGCCTTTCTTTTGGTTTCTTTTCTTTGGCCGCGCAAAGAAAAGAAACTCGCCTTCGGGTGCGAGAACCCGATTTAAAATAATCGTCGCGGTAGCGACACATTATTTATTAAGCCTCCATTCCTAGACACTGGATTCCGGCGACCTCCATGGATGGAGGAAGTGCGGAAGAGGATATGGAATCCTCTCCGCCAATCAATGCCGGAATGACAATCGAAAGCTTAGAATTACACAGATTCCAAAACTAACCTTCAATAGCCACCACATCCCCCCGCTTAACCCAACCAGGCGTTAATACCCGTGCATACACGCCCACACTCGGCAGTTCTTTACCCGCAAACGGCACCATTGGTTTATTTTTGGCGATGGCGTTTTTGAAGATGCCGTTGTCTTGGGGCAGGTCGCCTTGCGCGAGGGTAGGCATGACGCAGCGTGGGCAGGGGTCGGTGACTTGAAGGCGTAAGGAGTTGCCGAGCTTGATGATTTTTCCTACCCAGCCGTTTTCGACGAAACCTTTTAGGCCAGCAGTATCGATCATAATGTTAGGCCGAAAGCGCCTGACTTCAAACCGGCCTTCTGGGTAGTGATGCTGCATGGCTTCCATGGAACTGGTCGTTAACAGATGCAAAGCGGCATAGTCGAAAAATGTCCCCTGGGGCGCATCGCCAGCGACGGCTTCATTGGAAACTTCGTTGGCTTCTCCTTCATATTCAGGCCAAAATTGTTCCAGTTTGGCATCTTGTGGGGATTGGGTTTGTAGTGCAACCTTATGCCCCAAATATTGAGACAGTTTGTCGTCGATGTCACTTTGGTCGCTGCGTAAAATAGTGCCGTCAGGAAGGGTTATCCATACGGGTTCTAAGCTATTTTGCGCGGGTGGGGCAGTGAACGCAGCGCGGTAAGCGAAGAAATCAGGCCATTTTTTCGGGTTTTTTGCGCTGATTACCTTGCCGGTTTCGACATCAACGAGTGCATAAGTGCGGTCGCCCAAAAGTCCACCTACGCTTATTTCTGCGCCATTCAGTTCTTCTCCCATCATGGATTTAACAGGATAACGCCAGAGCGTTGCGACAGTTGCGGGTGCGTTGTTGGTCATGTGTTTTCCTTTTTCTTATGTTATTGGTGGGATTAGCATGAAACTATTATCGAATCGAAGCAATAATAAAGTCAACGAATTTAGGTTATTTTGGTAATCCCGATTTTATCAACTATTCCTTAACGATAGTGATAAAATTCTACCAATCACAAGGGGGGACACTGACAATGTCTGAAAATAATCAAACGCATAATCAAAAACATAAGATAGTGATCGTAGGTGGCGGCGCAGCTGGCTTAGAGCTTGCCACGAGTTTAGGGCGTAAGTTAGGCAAAAAAGGTCTAGCGGAAGTCATGTTGCTTGATGGAACTTCCACTCATATATGGAAGCCGCTGTTGCACGAGGTGGCTGCCGGCACATTGGATGAGTCTGAGCAGGTGGAGTATCTGGCGCAAGCGTATCGAAATAAATTTCGTTTCCGCTTAGGGAAAATGGAAGGGCTTAACCGGAAGAAAAAGGAAATTTATGTCAGCCCTACCATTAGCGACAGCGGCGAAGAACTTATCCCAAAGCGGACGTTCAGTTACGATACACTGGTCATGGCGATAGGCAGTGTCAGTAATTCCTTTGGTATCAAAGGCGTGGAAGAACATTGCCTGTTTCTGGATACCACATCGCAAGCTTTCAAGTTTCAAAAGCAATTGGTTGAATCCTACATTAAAAACCATGCTGGGGCAGATGCAGCAAAGAATAAGCAGCTATCCATTGCGATAGTCGGCGGCGGTGCGACGGGTGTTGAGTTGTCCGCAGAACTGCATGAAGTCACAGACCTGCTTGCGGTCTATGGTTTGAATGAATCCAGCAATGTCAAATTGACCATTATTGAAGCAGCGGCGCAGTTGTTGCCGGCATTGCCCGGCAAGCTGGCATTGGCGACGCAAGACCAGTTGGCAAAACTTGAGATTGACCTGAAATTGGGTTGCCGCGTGATAGAGGTGACCAAAAAAGGCATAAAAACGCTGGATGGCGAAATGATTCCGGCAGACCTGAAAGTATGGGCGGCAGGCATTAAAGCGCCGGACTGGATAAAACGGCTGGATGGGCTGGAAACCAATCAAGTTAACCAATTAGTCGTTGATGAAACCTTAAAGACTGAGGACGCTAATATTTTTGCTATCGGCGACTGTGCCGCTTGCCCTTGGCCTGGACATAAGGGCAATGTCCCGCCTAGGGCGCAAGCCGCCCACCAACAGGCGACGACCTTATGCAAATCTATTGTTAACCGGTTATCGGGTGGATCACTGGGAAAATATGTGTATCACGATTACGGCTCGCTGGTGGCCTTGGGGAAATATTCCACCGTCGGTAATTTAATGGGCAACCTGATGGGTACGGTGACCATAGGCGGATTTATTGCCAGGGTCGTCTATCTATCGCTTTATAAAATGCACCAGGTAGCGATACATGGCTATTACCGGACTGCATTGTTGACGCTGTCCAATCTGTTCCGGCGCAGCGCCCATGCAAAAATCAAGATGCACTAAGCGTTTGAGTTCCTTCTCCCGCAAGGAGAGGGGAATTTTATTAACCTTTAACACACACTAACGACATGCTTGAAATTGAATACGAGTTTAGGGATGAAGACTTAAACCATTTTAACGAAATGCGTTTTAAGAAAACCGATGAATACCGAAATCAAATAAAAAAGAACCGCTGGATAGTGCCGGGAATTATGATGCTGATTGGTGCCTTCTACTATTACTACTACGGCGATTTAAAAGCATCTAGTTATATTTTCCTGGTTGCGGTGCTTTGGGCGCTGTTATCGCCCAAAATCATCTTGTTGAATGTAGGAAGGCAGGTGCTCAAAGCCTACACCCACAAAGAAAAAAAGAGTATGTTCGGCACGTACGTGTTGACGATTGACCCTGCAAATCCTAATTTTCTTCATGAAAAATCCCCCAGCGGCAAGAACAAAATGGCTTGGTCGGAGTTGGTCAGGGTTGATTACGGCAAAGGTTATGTTTACATCTATCTCGATTTGAGTACCGCTTTGGTTATTCCTGAAGCCACGCTTAAAAGAGGCGATTTACCTGCTTTTGCCAAGCAGGTTGAGAAGATGATTGAGCGGTTTGCGTAAATCAAAGGAATAACCATGAAGGTCAAAAAGCCCGTGGCGCATTAACGATAAAGTAATGCGCCGCTTGTTAAAAAGCATCCTACGAGTTACACCAAATCACAATGAATTGAGGTAATACAAATATGAAATATACCGTTGTTTTTCACCGTACCGAAGAAGGTATTAGTGTTTCGGTTCCAGGTCTCCCTGGGTGTTGGTCTGAGGGCGATACGGAAGAAGAAGCATTGGAAAACATACAAGATGCCATTCATGAGTACCTATCTGCGGTAGCCGAACTGAATCGCGGTCAAGAAACGCATGAAGTCGAAGTAGCGGCATAGCCGTGTCGAAAATCCCAGGGATCAACCATCTTGACGCAATACGTGCGCTCGAAAAAGCGGATTTTCGGATAGTTAGACAAGGCAAGCATACCGTGATGAGTAACGGCGAACGCCTAATAACCATCCCGCGCCATAATCCGATCAAGGCGTTTACGATGGGTGGTATTGTGAAAGATGCTGGCCTTTCAGTTGAGCAATTCAAAACACTGCTATGAGTTAGCTTGTCTATTGTGTCGATTTAAACCTTCATCCCTATTATCTGATTTTCTGTATTTACCCTGAAGTTCTTACCCCATGTTGAATTTTAAAAACATAGCCCTGCGCCGTGGTGTGCGGGTGTTATTTTCTAACGCTTCATTTACCATCCATAAAGGCCAAAAAGTCGGTTTTACTGGGGCTAATGGTGCGGGTAAATCCAGTTTATTTGCCTTGATCAAAAATGAGCTTCACCTTGACGAAGGCGATTTCTCCCTGCCGCCGGGACTTGAGATTGCCCATGTTGCCCAGGAAACGCCCGCTGTTTCCAGTTCTGCGCTCGATTACATCATGGATGGCGACCGGGAATTAAGGCGTTTGCAGCAGCAGTTGACCATTGCGGAAACAGCCCGCGACGGCTTAAAACAAGCCGAACTCCATGCTGCGCTTGAAACTATTGGTGGCTATACGGCACAAGCAAAGGCCGCACGGTTAATGAACGGCTTAGGTTTTAAATCGGAGCAGGAACGCAATGCCGTGAATTCATTTTCCGGCGATTGGCGTATGCGGCTTAATCTGGCACAAGCCTTGATGTGCCGTTCCGATGTGCTGTTATTGGATGAACCGACCAACCACCTGGATTTGGACGCGGTGATCTGGCTGCAAGACTGGTTATGCAGATACGATGGGACGTTATTGCTGATCTCGCATGACCGCGATTTTCTGGACACCATCGCCGATCATATCGTCCACATCGAACAAAACAAAGTGGACATCTATACCGGAAATTATTCCGCGTTTGAAAAAATGCGGGCAGAAAAATTGGCGCAACAACGATCCGCTTACTTAAAACAACAGCGGAAAATTGCCCACATCCAAAGTTTCGTCGATAGGTTCAAAGCCCAGGCAACCAAAGCTCGGCAAGCGCAGAGCCGTATCAAAGCGCTGGAACGTATGGAAGTGATCGCAATGGCGCACGTCGATTCGCCGTTTGATTTTAGCTTTCCCAAACCTGGAAGGATGCAAAATCCGTTATTGAAGTTGGATAAAGTTGATGTCGGTTACGGGCAAACCAAAGTTATCCACGGTGCGAATCTGTCCATATCGCCGGGTGATCGGATTGGCTTGTTAGGGCCGAATGGCGCGGGTAAATCTAGTTTGATTAAAGTCCTGGCTGGCGATATGCGGCCCTTATGCGGAACCCGCCTTGAAGCCGAGTCACTCAATATCGGTTATTTTGCCCAGCATCAACTGGAACAATTGCGGCTGGACGAAAGTCCCTTACGGCACTTGCAAAGAATCGATCAAAAAGCCACGGAAAAAGAGTTGCGTAACTACTTGGGCGGGTTTGATTTTCAAGGCGATAAGGTGTTGGAGGCCGTCAAGCCCTTTTCTGGGGGTGAAAAAGCCCGTTTGGTGTTGGCGCTACTGGTTTATAGGAATCCCAATCTTTTGTTGCTGGATGAGCCGACGAACCATCTTGATTTGGAAATGCGCCACGCCTTGAGTGTGGCATTGCAGGATTATCAGGGCGCGATCATTCTGGTTTCACATGACCGACATTTGCTGCGTACCGTAACAGACCGATTCTTGTTGGTAGGCGAAGGACAACTACAACCGTTTGACGGTGATCTTGATGATTATCGACTTTGGCTGGCCGAGCGCAAAAAAGGCGAAGAAAAAAACACGGATGATTTGACAGCCACAGTTTCACGCAAAGACCAACGAAAACAAGACGCAGAACGCCGACAAAAACATAAGCCTTTGCTGGATGCACTCAAAAAAGCAGAGCAAGCGGTAGAAAAATACCACAATGAACAGCGTCACCTGGAATTTGAATTGGCCGAACCCACGCTTTATGCCGAATCGGAAAAAGACAAGTTAAAAAAATTGCTGGCACGAAAAGCCGAAATAGATAAGGCGCTGGATGCTGCCGAGACAGGCTGGATGGAGGCCGAAGAGCAACTTGAGGCTACCAAGGCTGAATCTTAAAAGTCCAGTATTCGACCCAAATCAGCCCATAGGGAACATCTTTCAACCGTTCCCCTAAGCTGACGGAAAATATCCGTGTAAAGCATAAAAGGCTGAAAATTATCACTGCGTTAGTGTTTATACATATACCTATTCGTCGCACTTATCTTCTTGCGTGAGTCCCCGTACTTGGCGAGCATATTGGATTCGAACTGCCGCATGACTTTGCTGTTGCATTTATTATTTCGCATGGCTTGACGAATATCTGCCAGAATATCCAATAGTTTGACTGCATTAGGATCGCCGAAAATCTTGTCAACGAAGGCACTCTCTGAACTGTCTGTTGACCCAATGTTATCAAATACATCCTCAAGCCTCGTGTTGACCCTGAAATATTCAGTGCTTGTCACACCTGGTGAACGATAGAGTTCGATGCCAAGCATGTTTTTGATAACTGTTTGGTAGAATGTAGTTTGCGTGTATTTTAGTGGTGATGCGTCCATGCACTCGGGATAAATATGCTCGTAATTGACAATATAGAAACTGTCAAGATTGGTGTGAATCACGCTGTCCCATTCTGCTCCGGTCAGCGGGGAAGGCAATGTCGGCAGTAATGCCGACATTGCAGGCCACACCGTCATAAGCCCCGTATATTTCAATATCCTGATTGATTTGTTCGGCACATTGTAGACGGTCGGCAATGTCAAACTGCAACAATCTTGCCGATAGGCCAAGCTGTTCAATTTCGGATATCACTGTTTCTGCCTGGTCTTTCTTGGTACGGTAACGCAGTGCCAGATCAAAGCCCTGTTTAGCCAGATATAAGGCGATGGCTTTGCCTATCCCCAGGCTGAATCCAGTTATTATAATCGTTTTCTTAATGGCTTGGTTTCTAACTCTCGGTGTCGCTGTTTTTAGGGGCCAATACCTCACCCTTAAAATGGATACCTTGCCAACCATACTTCATGAAATTCCTGATGTTTTTGTGGCCTGTGCTGTTTGGGTTAGCCAATACATCCAGCCGGTAATAATCGCCAAACAGGTTTAAGGTTTGTTGCGGGCCCAGTTGGTGGAGTTTGGCAAAGGCGAAGATTTTGCAGGAGCCTTCGTTGATGCCTACTGGATTGGTTAGGATGTCATCCCTTAATCCGTTGCTGAATTCGGTGGGTTGGTAGCGGTAGTTTGCGGCAATGATGCTCATGGTTTCGTCAAAACTGACGGCTACACCTTGGCTTATTTTTTCTAAAAATTTTACTAACGGCATAAGCGGGTTGCTGGTGGTATAAAGGAAATTAGGCATGTTTCATGATACGGGCTTTCTCGCGTTGCCAGTCGCGGTCTTTGGAGGCGGCGCGTTTGTCGTGTAGCTGTTTGCCTTTTGCCAGGCCGATTTCCAGTTTGGCGCGGCCATTTTTCCAGTACATGGACAGTGGGATGACAGTATAGCCTTTACGCTCCACGAAGCCGATCAGTTTATTGAGTTCGTGCCGGTTAAGCAGCAGTTTTTTGTTGCGGATAGCATCAGGATTGACGTGGGTAGATGCGGAAAGCAGCGGCGAAATATGGGCGCGGGATAACCAGGCTTCACCGCGTTTTAAAATCACATAGCTTTCTTTTAGCTGGACTTTACCTTCCCTAAGGCTTTTCACTTCCCAGCCTTCCAGTACAATCCCTGCCTCAAACCGTTCTTCAATATGGTATTCATGGGTTGCCTGACGGTTGACGGCAATGGTTGCGTTCTGCGGCTGTTTCTTTTTGTTGGGCTTTTTATCGGCCATAACGCGGTGGATAGCGAATTTTTTCCAGGGTCAAAGGTTAAGCTTGCCATTTTACTCGATATGCTAATAATAATGGCTTTTTAATAGAGCGTGTTTTAAAAGCGTCGCGAGCGCTTCTAGTGCAAGTCGCACGGAGCGCAGAAACCCCGAATGTACATGGCGTACATGGCGTACATGAGGCTTTCGAGCACCGCGCAACGCAGCAATCGAGCCGCGTAGCAGCTTTTAAAACACGTTCTTAGGGGCTTACAGGACAGAAACATGGCGGACGAAAAGAAATCACAACAGGGAGAATGGTCTTCGCGGTTTGCGTTTATTCTGGCGGCGACGGGTTCTGCTGTTGGCTTGGGCAATATCTGGAAGTTTCCCTATATCACCGGAGAAAACGGGGGCGGCGCATTCGTGCTGGTTTATTTGCTGTGCGTGCTGTTGATCGGCATTCCCTTGATGATGGCGGAAACCCTGTTAGGGCGGCGGAGTAAGGAAAATCCCATACACACGATGGAGATTCTGGCCAAAGAAGCCGGAGCTGGCCAGAACTGGCATTATCTCGGTTGGTTGGGCGTGGCTGCGGGGTTTTTGATACTGTCCTATTACAGCGTGATTGCCGGATGGGCATCCGCTTATGTGGTCAAAGCTTTTTTTGGCAGCTTTTCCGGAGCCAGCCCTAGTGAAGTCAAGGCGATTTTTGATGGCTTTGTTGCCAGTCCCATGCAATTAATCTTCTGGCATAGCTTATTCATGCTGGCAACCATGCTGATTGTGGTGAGAGGGATTGAGAAAGGTTTTGAGAAATCGGTCGGTCTTTTAATGCCCGCCCTGTTCGCCTTGATGATCTTGCTGGTCGGTTATGCGATGACGACTGTCGGCTATTTTCAAGGGCTTAATTTCCTGTTCAAGCTGGATTTCAGTAAATTGACGGCTAATTCAGTGCTAGTGGCGATGGGGCAGGCATTTTTTAGCTTGAGTTTAGGCATGGGGGCCATCATGATGTATGGTGCGTATCTACCCAAGGATGTCTCCATTGCCAAGTCATCGATGATTATTGCCGGGGCGGATACGATTGTCGCTTTGCTGGCAGGCATTGCCATATTTCCTATTGTGTTCAGCAATGGCTTACAGCCTAATTCTGGGCCTGGCTTGGTATTTGAAACCTTGCCGATCGCTTTCGGCAATATGTTTGGGGGCTGGTTATTCGGCATCTTGTTTTTTATGGCGCTGGTGTTTGCGGCTTTGTCTTCATCCATTTCCCTGATTGAACCGGCGGTTGCCTGGCTGATCGAGAACAAAGGCTTTAGCCGCAAAAAAGCCTGTTTGTGGTCAGGTCTGGTGGCTTGGGTGTTGGGTTTTGGCACTATTTTTTCGTTTAACGTCTGGGCTAACGTCAAGCTGTTTGAGCGCACCTTTTTTGAATTGGTTGATTATTTAACGGCTAATTTGATGCTGCCCATCGGCGGTTTCTGTATCGCTGTCTTTGCAGGATGGGTCATGAAGCGGGAACACAGTCAACAAGAACTGGATTTCCCCGACAACCTCAGTTATGTGCTTTGGAGTTTCCTGGTTCGTTATATTGCACCTGTCGCCGTGTTTTTGGTGTTCCTGAACGTCGTCGGGGTGCTTTGAGGCATGACGGTTGTCCAGAAAAGCGCGCTGGTCAAGTTTTCTGCGCGGCAAATGTTTGATTTGGTCAATGATATCGAAGCCTACCCGAAATTTTTGCCGTGGTGTGTCGGCAGCAGGATCATCAAACGGGAAGAGGATTACGTCGAAGCGGAGCTGATGATTTCCAAAGGCGGCTTTAAAAAATCTTTTTCAACCAGAAATAAAATAGATTGGGGTGGGCGGATCACCGTGTCCTTATTGGACGGCCCTTTTTCCCATCTGGAAGGCGTGTGGAATTTTATGCCTCTGCGTGAGGATGCCAGCAAAATCTCGTTGGATTTGGAGTTTGAAATGTCCAGCGTACTGGCAAACCTTGCGTTTGGCGCGGTGTTTAACCAGATTTGCAATACCATGGTGGCTTCTTTTGCCAGCCGCGCAAAAGAGGTCTATGGTTAACGATACGGGCGATAATGAGGGATTGTTTGAACTCGAAGTCGCTTATGCCAAATCGGAAGAGCAAGTGATTGTTACGGTCAAAGTACCGCAAGGCACTACAATTGAACAAGCGGTGAACCTAACGGATTTGCTGGCACGATTCCCTGAAATAGGCCATTCGGAACTGAAAGTGGGTATTTTCGGAGTTGTCTGTAAACCAGAACAGACTGTGAAGCAAGGCGATAGGGTTGAAATCTACCGTCCTTTAATCCACGATCCTAAAGAGGCCAGACGGCAGCGTGCGCTTAAGAAGTGATTGCCTTCGGTAAATCTTAGCTTTGCTACAGCGGTGTTTTTATCTGCGAACCGCTATCTAGAGGTTTTGAATCTGGGTCTTTTTTCGGCGAGTCGTCAATGTCGTCAAAACCAAACAAGCCCTTTATTTTCTGCCACATGGTTCTTTCAATATCCCGTTTGGGGACATCAACGGTGGTTTCCTCAGAAGGTTTGATGACCGGTGTTGAACTGGGCTTAAAATCGCCTTGTACACTCACGACTTGGTTATTTTCATTGAAAAGTACGGAAACTCTTTTTTGTTGCCGGTCTTCGCCGCTGGGCTGGTTGGAATATAGATAATCCCAGCGTTTTTGATGGAAGGTATCGGCCAACATGGGCGATCCCAAGATGTACAATACCTGCCGCTCGGTCATATTGGGGCGTAGCTGGTCGATCATCGTTTGATCAACGATATTGCCCTGTTGGATGGGGATGGTATACACGCCCGGCAGATTGTTGAGTATGTACGAACAGGAGACGAGCAAAAAGCTACCCAAGAATACAATACAAAAAAACGCGCTTCTCATTGTCTAGCGGGAAATAATCAAAACTGGAATCATACAGGATGTTAAACGATAATCCTATAATACAGTCATGCGCCAATAGGCAAAAAAAGGCTACAATGTGCCAAGGTTTTCTAAAACCGATTCCCCAACTGTTTAACTAGTGCTTAACTGGTGCTTAACTGGAGATAACTGTGGAAACTCATGATCTACGGAACGCTGGACTAAAAGTGACTTTGCCCAGGGTTAAAATCCTGCAAATACTGGAAAGCCGGGCGACAGACCGTCATTTAACGGCAGAACAAGTTTACAAAATTTTGCTCAGTGAAGACGAAGAAATAGGCCTGGCGACCGTCTACCGTGTATTGACTCAGTTTGAAGCGGCGGGCCTTGTCACCCGACATCATTTTGAGGGCGGTAACTCAATTTTCGAGTTGTCTGATGGCGACCATCACGACCATATTCTTTGCATCAAGTGCGGAAAAGTCGATGAGTTTACTGATGACATTATCGAGGTTCGGCAAAAGGAGATTGCCCAACGCCTAGGTTATGAACTGACCGCACACGGACTTTACTTATACGGCTATTGCCCTAAATGCAGGAAATCCTGACCTTTCCCTTAGCTGACATCCTTCATGTTTAAACCCCTTATTTTTTATATCGGCCTGCGCTATACGCGGGCAAAACGCCGTACCCAATTTATTTCCTTTATAACCTTAACTTCAATCATGGGCATAGCGCTGGGTGTAACGGCGCTGATTACCGTGTTGTCGGTGATGAACGGCTTTGAAGCGGAGTTGCGAGAACGTATTCTTGGCATGACTTCCCACGCGACCTTAACGGGCAAATACGGGCAATTGGAAAACTGGCCTGAAGCAGAAAATCGCATCAAAAACTATCCGCACGTTCAGGGTTTAGCGCCATTCATTAGTGGGCAGGTGATGATAAATGCTGACCGGCGGGTGAGCGGTACGATGCTCAATGGCATTATGCCCGACTACGAAGCCAAGGTTTCAGAGGTTGCCAATCACATGGAAGAGGGCAGGCTCACTGATCTGGTACCGGGTCAGTACAGTATTATTTTAGGCGCTGAATTGGCTAAATACCTCGGCACTATGATGGGTGACAAGATCACTATCATCAGCCCGCAGGTTAATTCAACACCAGCGGGTATTGTCCCCAGAATGCGTCGGTTTACCGTTGTGGGGATTTTTAAAGTCGGCATGTATGAGTATGACCGGAACATGGCGCTGATACATATCGACGATGCAGCCAAACTGTTCAGGTTAAAGACGGCAGTTTCCGGTTTGCGGATAAAGCTCGATGACGTGTTCAACGCCCCCAAAATAACTCAAACGCTGGGCTCAGGACTGTCTGCTGAGTATATTGTTAGCGATTGGACGATGGCGCACGAGAATTTCTTCAAGGCCATCAAGACAGAAAAGGCAGTGATGTTCATCATCTTGCTGCTAATCGTAGCAGTTGCAGCTTTCAATATTGTCTCTACCTTGGTGATGGTCGTGACCGACAAGCGCGGCGATATTGCCATCCTTAAAACGCAGGGGCTGACCTCGCGTTCTGTAATGGGCATTTTTATGGTATTAGGTACCGTGATAGGCGTGGTTGGCACGATATTAGGAACAGGGGGCGGGATATTGCTGGCACTCAATGCGGGACATATCGTCAGCGACATCGAGAAATTCTTTAAAGTCCGCTTCTTGCCTGCAGATGTCTATTACATTAGTGACCTGCCTTCCAAGCTGATATGGTCAGATGTCTATATGATAGCGGCGATGGCTTTTGTGCTGTCGTTGCTTGCGACGATTTACCCTGCTTGGCAAGCGTCTAAAATCAATCCTGCGGAAGTCCTTAGATATGAGTGATTCCAGTATGTTGCAATGCCAAGCGCTTACCATGCGTTATAACCAGGGCGGCCTGGATGTTGAAGTATTAAAAGGGGTTGATTTAAGTATAGGAGTTGGTGAGCGTGTCGCCATTATGGGTGCATCAGGATCTGGGAAAAGTACCTTATTGCATCTGTTGGGTGGCTTAGAGAAGCCCACTGGTGGCAAGGTAGTACTGAATGGGACTGACCTGGATGATGTCAGCGGTGCTAAACTCGCCAGCTTAAGGAACCGTTCTTTAGGATTTATTTACCAATTCCACCATCTTTTGGGCGAATTTACCGTGCTGGAAAATGTCGCCATGCCCTTATTGATTGGTGGACAGTCGGTTGCAGAGGCCCGGCGCAATGCCACTCGCTTGTTGCAAAGGGTAGGATTAGGTCATCGCGCTGAGCATAAGCCCGGTGAAATATCCGGAGGAGAGCGGCAACGGGCGGCGGTCGCCAGGGCATTAATCAATAAACCGGGCGTGGTGTTAGCCGATGAGCCGACAGGGAATCTGGACAGCAAAACCGCCGAGCAAGTCTTTCAACTCATGTTGGAATTGAATCAGGAACTTAATGTCAGTTTTTTGATTGTCACTCATGACCATGAACTGGCGGGGAAGATGGGGAGGGTGTTGCATATGGAAGATGGGGTGATTGTTTGATTTTATTGGTTTGCTGGTGTTTCCGCGCTACTGTAGGGGCAATCCCTTCGACCGCCAAGGATGGTGGAAGTGCAGCGGCGGGTATGGAACCCGCGCTGTGTGGTTGCCCTTTAGCATGTACAAGGGCGGATTAGACGCGCAAACCATTCAAGCTCAAAATAGTTAAGGTTTTCCCGCGCGCGACCTCCAGGGATGGAGGAAGTGCAGCAGAGGGTCTGGAACCCTTGTCGCTCGTAATCCGCCATATCAACGGACACCTCATTCGGCGGGTTACGCCGCGCCCAACCACTGGGGGCAGATTCAAGCCTAACCCTATTGCGCGGCTAACCCTCCCTACAATTCACCCGCCGTACGGACGTGATTTGTCTTCGCGACTGTACAAACTAGATTCAGATATCGCTATTGCAAGCCAGCAATTTCGACAGTCCCGGAAAGAGGGTCTACAGGCGTTACAACGTCTCTCTCAGGAAGCCCAGCAAATTACATCCTCGCTTGCCTGGTGAGCTCGCCAAAGTGATTTCATTGCCATCAGAGCCGTAGGTTGGGCTGAATGCAATGAAGCCCAACATAAACGATGCCTTGAATGTTGGGCTTCGCTACTGCTCTGCCCAACCTACGAGCTATGCGCTCCGTTTATGGTGGATTACCTATCGGCGAATCCGTCTTGTATGATCAAATTTAATGAATATCCTGATTAGCAAGATACTTCAGCTATGCCCTACTGAAAGGCGTAAGCTGAAGGCCAATCAATTAGTTGGGAGGGTCGTGTCATGTCGATGAATCGCATACAATTCCAACCGGGCTTGTCGATGCCTGAGTTTCTCAA
>NZ_JBKKBJ010000022.1:0-36805 GCF_046714055.1 Methyloglobulus sp.
TTTATGAAAAATGGCGTACTAAATGCGTATTTCAGCCGAGTATTGCCTATTAGGGGGCTATACCCATTCGAAAAAATTGGCACACACCATTCAGCCGGGGTTTTTGTTATCCGTGCAAAGGTCTCTACTTGTTTATTTAAGAAATATTTAAGTTTCTGTGGTTAGCATCAGTTATCCCAGTTTACTTTTAGTCAGTTTCCACTCTTGATTTTTGCAGACCGCGCAGGGTTTAGGGGATTCTTAATGACAACAAAATCTACCTGTTTTTATGGCTAGTTTTTCGAAATAATAATTTATGAACAACTAAACAACCACCAGCTAAAGCTGGTAGGTTTATATTTAGGGCTAAGTCCGGATACAGGTCGTAAGACCCGTTAAGTTCAGGCCTCCTTTTTTAAAAGCATCGTCTCCTTTCAGAACCTCATAGCGATACTTCGTGACAAACACAAAATGATATGGAATCTTAAAAACAGTGTGGCTTCCATAGCTGTATTCCATAATCCCTCCTTCTTCTCAGTTCATAAAAAAATCGGCACTATGGCCGGTTTTTTATGGGATAACCAAACCTGAGTTACAAGGAACCGACTGAATTCAATTCTTGGAATGCTTGCTCCAAACGGGCCACCATACCAACCTCACCTGCACGTTGCCAAGCACGCGGGTCATAGTATTTTTTATTGGGCTTATCGGCGCCTTCAGGGTTGCCGATTTGGCCTTGTAAATAACCCTCATTTTTCTTGTAGTATTCCATCACCGCCGCCCAGGTCGCCCATTGGGTATCGGTGTCTATATTCATTTTGACTACGCCATAGCTGATGGATGCTTTGATCTCTTCTGGGGTTGAACCTGAACCGCCGTGGAAAACAAAGTTCAAGGTGTTTCTAGCCAATCCATACTTTTCTGAAACATATTTTTGGGAATTTGCCAAGATGGTCGGAGTTAACTTGACATTCCCCGGCATGTAAACACCGTGCACATTCCCAAAAGAAGCCGCAATCGTAAAACGATGGCTGATTTTGCTCAGTTCTTCGTATGAATAAGCTACATCTTCGGGTTGGGTATACAGTAAGGAATGATCCATGCCGCTATTGTCAACGCCATCTTCCTCCCCACCCGTCACACCTAATTCAATTTCTAGGGTCATATCCATCTTGGACATGCGCTTTAGGTAGTGTCCGCAAGTCTCAATATTTTCTTTCAGGCTTTCTTCAGACAAGTCCAGCATGTGTGAACTGAACAGCGGTTTTCCGGTATTGGCAAAATGCTTTTCGCCAGCATCCAGCAAACCGTCAATCCAAGGGAGCAGTTTTTTTGCCGCATGGTCGGTATGAAGGATGACAGGTACGCCATAATGTACAGCCATGATATGGACATGCTGGGCACCGGAAATCGCGCCTAAAATAGCATTTTGTTGGCCTTCCAGCTTCAGTCCTTTACCGGCATAAAATTGTGCGCCACCGTTTGAGAACTGGATAATGACAGGGGATTTAACTTTGGCCGCCGCTTCTAATACGGTATTGATGGTATCCGTGTTGATGACGTTGACAGCAGGCAACGCAAAACTATTTTCTTTGCAGATTGCAAAGACTTTCTGCACATCTTCACCGGTTACAACGCCGGGTTTAACAACATCTAAAATTTTCTGTGACATAGCAATTATTCGAGTGGGTATAAATTAAAAACGCCCCGACACACAGTGCCGGAGCGATAATGTTTTTGGACAAACAAGAAGTTAGGTATAAGCGCTAACTATCCTTCACGCAGGAACGGATTCTTCGTGCTCAAGTTTGGCAAGCCGTGCTGACAGCAATTCTTCAAGAGATTCCAATGCCTTCTCGAAACCCAAGATACCTTCAGACAACTTGTCAGAAGCCATCCGGTTTTCTTTGTGCATACTGTCGAATGTGGCCTTATCCATCGTGATTTTTTCGATAGGCGCTTGCGCTGCCGTTTGTGGATCCAATTTACGTGGCAATTCACCTTCTGTTGACTGCAATTCTGCCAATAAGGATGGGGCAATCGTCAATAAATCAACACCAGCAAGTTCGGTGATTTCGCCGATATTACGGAAGCTCGCGCCCATAACTTCAGTCTTGTAGCCGAATTTTTTATAGTAATTGTAAAGCTCGGTCACTGAAAGAACGCCTGGATCTTCTGCAGACGGATACGAATCGCGGCCCGTATCTTTTTTATACCAGTCCAAGATACGTCCAACAAAAGGAGAAATCAAGGTGATGCCGTTTTCTGCACACGCGATTGCTTGGTGTAGGCCAAACAATAAGGTCAGGTTACAGTGGATACCTTCTTTTTCCAATACTGCCGCCGCTTGAATGCCTTCCCAAGTTGATGCAATTTTTATCAGCACACGCTCTTTGGAAATGCCTTTCTCCTGATATTGGGCAATTAATTCGCGGCCTTTTGCGATCGTTGCTGCTGTATCATAAGAAAGCCTCGCGTCCACTTCTGTTGAAACGCGGCCTGGAATAATTTCAAGTATTTTCAGGCCGAAAGAGACAGCCAAGCGGTCAAACGCCAAGGAAGCGACTTGTGCGGATGTTGCATCATTTCCGAGCTTGTTTCTGGCAGCTTTCAGCGTATCATCAACAATATCTTGGTACTGGGGCATCTGCGCCGCCGCAGTAATCAGCGATGGGTTAGTGGTTGCGTCTTGTGGTTTGAAAGTTTCAATGGCTTGTAAATCGCCAGTATCGGACACAACAACAGTCATTTCTCTGAGTTGTTCAAGTAAATTCTTTGCCATAATTTGTACCTTTCATAAAGTTAGAATTCTTTTTGGGGATAAGATGCTACCACAGAACCATACAAAAGTGAAGATTGCAGGGTGTCAACACAACTTAAGTTACAGTTTGTTTTCACGCATCTTCAATGCCTAAGTCCGCTCAATCATGGGCTTAGCTAGTAAACCAGCCTATTTTAAAAAGCCCTGCTCAACAAATATCGATCAACACCTGTGGGTACTGATATTAACGATTGCTTTACCGATCCTACTTGTTTCTCAAGATACCGTGACACACCTGTTATACTTTCCTTTGCTACGGTAACGACAGCGCCCTGCTTTTCAAGATACCTTGAAACGCCAGTTGCGGAAGCAAAGTCATTTGCTGGGATAAACTCACCTTCCAAGCACTTTTCAACCTCAGCACTTGCTACCACTTGTTCTTGGGCACTCCTACTATGACCGAGCAGTTTAACTGCACCCTTGTCTAGCTGTGTATGTTTATCCATATATTTGGCTACACCTGACAGAACCGGTTTGTTGCTGTCAATCACTGCCTGTGCTGATAAATACCGGGCTACGCCACTTTGCACAAGTTTTCCATTAGGTGCAGAGGTTGTTGCAACCGATGGATGTTTCGACAAATACTTGGCCACGCCAGTAGGATTCGGTTTTTTAGTCAGCATCACTGATTGTTCACGCAGATATCTACCAACTTTGCTGATAGGGGGTTTTTGGCTATCCAAAGCTATCTTTTTGGCTAGATATTTGGACACTCCTGTGGCTTTAGGTCTTTTTTTTGACAATTCTACCTGTTCTTGTAAATAACGGCCTACACGAGTTGTGGCGGACGCTTCTTCCTCATGATCTTCTTGTTCGTTATGTACCGACGAATACCTTGTGGCCTCATAAGCGGCTTCGGCAGCTTCCCTTGCGGTGCTAGCCGCCGCTTCCTCTTCATCCCGGTATTTTTGGATCATAGCAACCGCAACCTTTTTTCTAACCAATAAGTCCTGTTCCGCCTCATACCTTGCAACCCCGGTTAACGCAGCAAAATTTCTAGCAGCCAAATCTTGATTGGCTAAATATTTATCAACACCTGTCTTTTTACGGACAGGCGCTTCTTTAGCCGCTTTGGCAAGATATTTGGATACACCCGTTGGCGCTGGTGCGTTTCTCTCAGATATAGATTGCCGCAATACATATTTTGCCACGCTGGTCATGGGTTGCTTTTCTTTTTTTTTCATGTACTTAGCAACACTTGTAACCAAAGGTGTCGATACCAAATATCTGGCAACACCCGTAAGACCCTTCGGCTCAGCTTTTACAACCATCGGTAATTGTTGTGGCTTGTCTTGTTGAATCTCCTGGACTTTGGCTCGTTTTCCAAATATAAAAAAGCCAGTCATTGCAGGAATAACTGCCCCGCCAAAGTTTTGTTGATTCATCTATTACCCCTTGTTACGCATGTATTTTTCAACACCTGTAGCGGCTTGGCTTGCAGTCGATTTAGCTGATGAAACTTGACTTGCAAGATATTTTGCTACGCCAGTCGCGGATGCAGCAGGTGCCTTTTTTTCTAAATACCTTGTTACACCAGTTCCAGAAGTTTTAAGCACATATTTAGCCACACCCGTAAGTCCGCCTGGGCTTTTTGCAGCACTAGAGGCACTACTTTTTTGTCCGGCCGCCGCTGCTACCACAGCAGATCCCTTCTTGAACAGTACGTACCCAGCCACGGCCAATACGATTAAACCAAGCAAATAGCCTGCCGATGACCCGTTTTTTGGAGCCGCAGACGCAGCACTTGAGGAAGCGCTAGAATCGTCGCTAGATGACGAGGCCGAACTGGGGCTTGATGAACCTGTGTGCTTGTATTCTGCGTCAGAATATAGAACTTTAGGCTCGAAGTTTGCGGCAGGATATTGGGAATCGCCACTACTCGATGCCGACGAGGAAGTAGATCCCGCTGTTGCGCTGCTTTCAGCCTGCTTTGCGGCATCTTCATCCTGATAAACCACTTTGGGTTGAAAATCAGATGCCGGATATTTATCTTCTGCACCCACTACGGTACTAACCAGCAGTAGTGCTGCAAATACACTTTTGGTCAAATCATTATTTTTCACGCTGTTCACCCTATGAGTCGTAATAAATAGACAGGAGCCTTAGAACGTTAAACCAACTTAATTCAACCACTAAGGCATTCTGTCCGTTGTATGCAATTATTTAAAGCCTTGTCTTGTTGTGATTAAAGAACCGCTTCCACATGTTTAACCACATTTTCAACTGTAAAACCAAACTCCTTGAAAAGCGCTCCTGCAGGCGCAGATTCGCCAAATCGGTTTAATCCAACAATTTTGCCATTTGTACCCACGTACTTCCACCATCCATCCGTTACGCCCGCTTCCACAGCGACACGTTTGCTGACCGCAGAAGGCAATACAGATTCACGGTAGGCTTCATCTTGGGCATCAAACAAGTTTGTCGATGGCATGGAGACAACACGGATTTTTTTGCCCTTTGCCGCCAATTCATCTGCCGCTTTTAATGCCAGTTCCACTTCCGAGCCTGTGGCAATGATGATTGCTTCAGGTGTGCCATTACAGTCTTTCAGGATGTATCCTCCTCGATAAATGGCTTTTATTTGCTCCTGTGTACGAGGCACATGTGGCAAATTCTGGCGAGAGAAAACCAGAATGGTAGGCCCATCCTTACGCTCTATTGCCGCCCTCCATGAAGCTGCTGTCTCCACTGCATCACAGGGACGCCATACCTGGATATTGGGAATCAACCGCAAGGTGGCAGTCTGCTCTACGGGTTGATGGGTAGGGCCATCTTCTCCAAGCCCAATAGAATCATGCGTATAGACAAAAATGGAACGGATTTTCATCAAAGACGCCATACGCAAAGCATTTCGGGCATACTCTGAGAACATTAAAAATGTAGCGCCAAAGGGAATCAGGCCGCCATGTAGTGTAAGGCCGTTCAGAATGGCAGACATCCCAAATTCGCGGACACCATAATTGACGTAATTGGCATCAGGCCTGTTTGCCCGCATCGGCTTGTGGCCTGACCATTCCGTCATATTGGACGTACCCAGATCAGCCGAACCGCCAAAAAGTTCCGGGAGCAGTTTTGCGTAACCCTCAATCGAAGCGAGTGAAGAAAGCCTAGTCGAGGTCGTTTTTGCCTCGTCATTCACAGCATTGATAAATGTATCCGCATCCACAGACCAATTTTTAGGCAAATCACCGTTCATACGCCGTTCAAATTCCGCCGCCAATTCAGGATAAGCGGATTTATACGCGGCAAACTTAGTATTCCAGTCTTGTTCAGACTTTGCGCCTTTTGCCTTTGCATCCCATCCGGCATAGACATGACCTGGAATTTCAAATGCGCCATGATCCCAACCTAGCGCCGCTTTAGTCAAGTTAATTTCAGCATCCCCAAGCGCGGCACCATGACACGCATGGGTGCCTGCCTTATTGGGTGAACCAAAACCAATTGTGGTTTTGCAGCAAATCATTGTAGGCATGTCGGTCATCGCCTTAGCCATTTCAATGGCCTTGGCTACAGCATTTGCGTCATGGCCATCGACATCGGCCATTACATGCCAGCCATAAGCCTCAAAGCGCTTAGGCGTATTGTCGGTGAACCAGCCTTCTACATGCCCGTCGATGGAGATACCATTATCATCCCAGAACGCTATCAAGTTACCTAAACCCAGTGTTCCGGCCAGTGAACAGGCTTCGTGGGAGATACCTTCCATCAAGCAACCGTCACCCAGGAACACATAGGTTTTATGATCAACGATTTTGTGGCCGTCTTTATTAAAATGGGCAGCCAACGCCTTTTCGGCTATTGCCATTCCAACCGCGTTCGTGATTCCTTGACCGAGGGGCCCCGTGGTGGTTTCGATACCGGGCGCATAGCCATACTCAGGGTGGCCTGGCGTTTTGGAATGCAATTGACGGAAATTTTTTAGTTCTTCGATGGGAAGTTCATAACCAGTCAGATGCAATAGTGAATAAATCAACATCGAACCATGCCCATTGGACAGGACAAAGCGGTCACGGTTGGCCCACTTGGGGTTGACCGGATTGTGCCGCATGTGGTCATTCCACAGCACTTCGGCTATATCCGCCATACCCATGGGTGCGCCTGGATGTCCAGAATTTGCTTTTTGAACGGCATCCATGCTCAAAGCGCGTATGGCGTTCGCTAGTTCACGACGCGAAGTCATAGTAATCTCCCGTTATAATTTTTCTTAGTGCGGCCTTCACGTTTGCCAGGCTAGCCACATCAGATTTCTTGTTATTTGACCCACGCAAAATACGAACGAATAGTCATCGCCATTCATTCATAAAATCAATGGGTTATTCCAAATTGGCGTGCCTTTCCCTCATCACCTCTTCGGCGATCCCTTTCTCATGTATTATGTGCGAAATAATGGCTTCCAAAAAAATTAAGGTGGACAGTTCGAAAACCGTACCCATTGGCATGCCTACCACTTTTCCATATTGGTCGGGACTACCAACGGCAAACACAGCATCAGCCATATCACCGATCGTCGAGCTACTTTTGGCGGAGACCAAAACAATCTTGGCACCTACCTTTTTTGCACTTTTGGTAAAGGCGATCAATTGCTCGGTTTCACCAGAACCTGAGATTATGACCAACAAATCCCCGCCCTTGATGCTTGGCGTCACAATTTCGCCGACAACGCTGACATCATAGCCACCATGCACCAACCGCATCGCAAAAAAATTGCCGACCAGCTTGGAACGCCCTGCACCAGCTATAAATATACGCCTTGCGCTATCAAGCATCTCTGTCAGCTTGGCATCATGCGACCTGTCGGTCGCATCCAGGATGCTTGATATTTTATCTATGATAAGTTTCTGATGCATACGAGTCCCTTGTTATGCAGCATCAACCAATTCACGAATCTCACGGGCTGCTTCTGCAGGCGATGGCGCACCGTAGATTGCCGCACCAACAACAATAATGTTCGCGCCAGCATGGACGACATCTTGGGCTGTTGATTGCTTGATTCCGCCAGCGACTGAAATCCTGACATTCAGGCCTAATTTAGCTATATCATTCAAATCCACGAATGGGGAATGACCGGCAGCTTGCGCGTCTAGTCCGGTATGGACACCCACAATGTGTGCGCCAATGTCAGAACACGCTCTTGCACAGCCTATTTTGTCATCAACATTGATAAGGTCGACTTGGGCTTCTGCACCATGTGCATTTGCTGCTTTGACAAAGCCAGCAATGGTTGCAATACCGGACACGCCGAGTACTGTGCAGATATCGGCACCTGCCGCATAAAAAGGCGTGGCTTCATATTCGCCAGCGTCCATTGTTTTCAGGTCAACAAGAATCAGTTTATCTGGAAATCTTGCCCGCAATTCTCTTACGAGGTTAACACCGTTGTGTTTAATGCAAGGAGTCCCGATTTCAAAAATGTCAACATAAGGAGCTACTTGGGTAGCAAGCCCTACTGTTTGATCGAAATCTAAAGAATCTAATGCCATTTGTATTAATGGTTTTGCCATGGTACGTGCTCCGAAGGTTATAATAATAGTCGCTTACATATTCGTTATGCGGCGGTAACTTTAAAGTAGAAAGGGGACAGATGTCAATGCCCAATGCTCAATACCACTACGACTCAACAGTAAATACGGTTATCCAATAAGCAAAATAATTGCCTGTTCAATGACCGTAAATACTTCTGTCAGTCGGGATTAAAGAGGGGGGTATCGACTAGCCGCTACCTTCGTCCGATCAAGACCGCATGAGGATAACGAAAAAATCCTCAAACTGCTAAAGATTACGACTCCATTATATATCAAAACAAAGGCCACTCCACCTTTCAATATCCTGTTAGGGATAATTATAATTCTCGCGTAGCGCTGAATTTAATATCCGGCCAGCGTTCTTCGGTGAGTTGCAGATTGACCCGGCTAGTCGCCAGATAAACTAGATAACCACTCCCGTCTTCTGCCAAGCTCTCAAATGCCCTGCCCTTAAATTCTTCGAGTTTGGCGGATTTGCCTGAACTCACCCAACGCACCGTAGAAATAGCCACATTGCCATAAACGCATTCTACATTGTACTCAGCTTTTAGTCGGTACGCCGTCACATCAAACTGCAAAATGCCTACGGCTCCCAATATAAGGTCATTATTTTTTAGTGGCTTGAATAATTGGGTCGCACCTTCTTCGGTCAACTGTACCAAACCTTTCTGTAAGGCTTTCGCCCGCAAAGGATCTTTTAATACAACACGCCGGAACAGTTCCGGGGCAAAATAAGGGATTCCACCATACTTCAGGGTTTCGCCTTGCGTAAACGTATCGCCGACCTGAATCGTACCGTGATTATGAAGGCCGATAATATCACCGGGATAGGCTTCCTCGACATTCTTTCTGGTGTCCGCTTGAAAAGTAATGGCATTGCTGACTTGAATTTGCTTGCCAATACGGACGTGATTGATCTTCATGCCCTTATCGAATTTGCCCGAGCATACCCGCAAAAATGCAACCCTGTCCCGGTGTGCGGGATCCATGTTGGCCTGAACCTTGAAAACAAAACCGGTGAACTTGTCTTCTTCCGGTGCAACAGATCGTTGTTCCGCCTGTCTTGGCCTGGGCGATGGCGCAAATTCGGCAAAAGCGTCCAACAATTCCAGAATCCCGAAATTGTTGATCGCAGAACCGAAAAACACAGGCGTCAGCTTACCTGCCAAATAGTCGAAATGATCGAATTCATGGCTCGCACCTTTGACCAAATCAATCTCGTCCCTGAGTTCGTCGGCCTGGTCTTTCAGCAACTCGTCCAGTTTTGGATTATCCAAGCCTTTAATGACTTCAGCGGCAGCTATACGTCCACCATGCTGGGCGCTGAACAGATGAATTTCGTCTTTATATAAATGGTACACACCTTTGAAACGCTTGCCCATGCCTATCGGCCAAGTCATGGGCGCACACTTTATATTCAGGACACTTTCCACCTCATCCATCAATTCAATAGGTTCCTTCCCCTCCCTATCCAGCTTATTGATGAACGTAAGGATGGGCGTAGCCCGCAAACGGCAGACTTCCATCAGGTTAATAGTCCGCTCTTCGACGCCCTTGGCAACATCAATCACCATCAACGCCGAATCGACCGCCGTGAGGGTGCGGTAAGTATCTTCAGAAAAATCTTCATGCCCAGGCGTATCCAGCAAATTCACGATACAGCCTTTATGCTCAAACTGCATGACCGAAGTGGTCACCGAAATGCCACGTTCCTTTTCCATCTCCATCCAGTCCGATGTCGCATGGCGGGCCGCTTTCCGTCCCTTTACCGAACCGGCAAGCTGAATAGCCCCCCCAAACAGCAACAGTTTTTCTGTCAGTGTGGTTTTCCCCGCATCGGGGTGGGAAATGATGGCAAACGTGCGCCGCCGTTTTGATTCTGAAGTTATTTCTGTTTGTGACATATGTAGTATGAAAAATATTTACCCTTATAAGGTACATATCGTTGAATGTAAGGGGCACACGGTAGTGCGTCCCGCTTGACTGAATGATTAGGCATTATTTGGCGGAGACTGCTATTGGCCTAGTGCCTCAGCGCGTTGCTTAGTGATTGAATAAAGGCAGCCAAAAAACTCAAGCGGCCATATTGACCCACCCTCAGATAGCCTTGCTTCCTCTTTGCATTTGGGATCTCTTTGTTTGAGCCATGCGCTGCTCTAGTCTAAGAAGTTGCTGTTTCTTTGGTGTACGTGAAAGCATGATTTTTTGTATTTATCATTCAATGATCTGTCTGCAGCTTTGAAGTCCCTGACAGCGCAGGCGTTCATTTCCTGTTGATTGCCACTGTAATTGCATTGAATGCCGGGAGCATCCTCAGCGGCAGAAACACTAGGGGAAGACATGATCCGCACCACAGACCTTGCAGCCGTATACCGAAAACCCATTGACTTCGCACAAAGCAAAGACACTCTGCGAATTCCCACAAACTGGGCATTTATGTTCACTCATGGCTTTCTCACATTCTTTCATCACGACGACACGAGCACGTCTTTCACAAAACTCCAAGAGTGATCATTTTTTCGGGCGTCACGGCCACGCACAACCCTGATCACCAAATCCAATTGTTCGGTATGAGGCTTAATTTCCAGCACAATGTCCTGCTGCTGCAGTGCCGCCAACTCAAACTGCCGGCTCGTGACTAACTCGCCATTACTACAATCAATCCCAATAAACTCGAACCTCACGCCCTGCGAAATAGGACTAGACACCCCAATACACATTGACAGCACAGACATCCCGGCTACATCCAGCTGCTCAAACATAACAACCGTGGCACCTGATCTTCCAGGAACCAACCATAACTGACCTTCTCGAACGGCTACAGAATAAGCGCTCTCTGCCTGTAATACCTTCGCGGCACTAGGCGAAATCTCATATCTATCCGAACGGCGGTATCGGGAACGAAACGCATCAAGCTCCAGCTCAGACAAATAACCTTGCCGAACCATTTGATTGCCGCAAATCTTGATAAACATGGCGCGCTGATCATCCGCCCATCCCGCCGTCTCCAGCGTAAATTCAGCATTAGTGCTGCTTTTCCACTCACACGCAGCAATCACCATAAAACGCAATAGCTCTTTTCTTGCCTCACTGGAAAGCAATAAATGTTTCGCCAACAGACCGGCCACTTCTGATGGCGTCTCGACCAATTGCTCATGCTCAATTTCGACAATCCGCTCTTGCGGTAGCCCGGTACGTATGCGCCCCCAAGCTTCTCCGCACTGCGCCCAATTGCGACAACACTGCTCAAAATCCACGTCAAAATATTTGACAGCCGAAATTACATTACGGATGCCATTTCGCTTTAGATAAATGACTCGACTATGTGGAAAAATCTCTAATAATCTCGGCAAAGCCTCAATCATGCCAACGTTGACGGTTTTATCCACCCAGCGACCTGTGCCATAGATATTCTGGTAATATAGCCGAAAAATCTCTGCCACCTTGCCACGCAAATCCATCTCATCAATTTGAGCGACCGTATTTCCCGGAATAGCAAGCATCCCCATGTTTCGCATCAACTGGTAATAGCCCGCCACCTGAGCATCCAGATCAACCAACAAGGGCAAGATATGGCCTTCCGCCCCGCCGACCAAACCCGCCCCCCGAATCAAAGCTTCACAGACAAACGATGAGCCGGTACGTGGCGCCCCCACAATAAATACAGGTTGGTTACGATCAAGCACGGCTCAGTTGGCCTCCCGCGTTATCCCGCAATCATTCTTTTCTGCCACGCACATCCACCCCAGAGTATCGTCCGCATCCATATCTCGTTTATCCAACCAAAGCGCAAACCGATTGATCACTCTAGTCAAGAGTGTAGTTGGCTTTCCTCGCACTGAAAGATGATCTAGATAAACCTGACCGAGTAAAGAATAAACACCTCCGCATGGGTGCAAATCCAAAACTCTAAATCCAGCCGAATCAAGGCTTTTCTCCAATCCATACCGAGTAAACCGCCAATAATCGAAAGGTATCTCATGATGCCGCCATTGCATCGGGACGCTAATTATCAGGCGCCCTGATGGCCGCAAAAGTCTCGCACAGCTTAGGCGATATGATTTAAAGTCAAAAACATGCTCCAGAACTTGGGACGAAAGGATCGTATCTATACTTCCATCCGGCAAAGGTACTCGCCCATCAACATCAAGCTCTATGTCCAATACTACACCGCTGGCTGCCGCCACATCGGCTCCAATGTATCTGGTAATGTAGGGCTGAAAAAATGCCTTGTATGGCTGCCCCCCACATCCGTAATCAAGCATCACACCGCTGGCTGCAGGCGCAGCGCATGTCGCTATCCATGTGTTCAGATGGCTTAATGCAATGTAGTGATGACTATCTCGATCCACCTCGATTGAACGCATGCGCTCCAATCCGTGCAGAACTGATTTGATATCGGCTCCCATTTAACCTTCCTCAGCTAACCATGTACAAGGATGAAGAAATTTCCCCCAAGTCGGATGCGGCGCACGAACAGAGAAAGGCAAGCAAATACCTGTCATGGCAAGGTTAATAGCTGGAGGGTGACGAGCAAAAAATGATCGCATAAAATGCCTAACGCTTAATGAAATTGTAGCTTGATAAAACGGAAGTATAAATTTAATCAGGCAATCTTTCTCTAACCCTATATTTCGCTCGGAAAATGGTTTTATATCAAATTTAAAGCCGCGAATTCTACCGAATTTGTTAGGGTTAAGGAAATCAATCACCAGAGTATTTTTATTTTTTAGATGAAGATACGCACTTTTCCTAAGCTTAAGACTGCCACCGTCCACTGATAACCGTACTCCATTTCCCCAGTGATTTCAGTATGGTCGATATATTAATCACCCACCACACAGCGACCGCACCGTAGCCGTAATGAATGGCAAACAGCCAGCAACATGGAATACGTAGGATATTCAAAGGCGCTGACCAATAAAAAATGGCCTTGGTTTTGCCCGCGCCACTGAGAATTCCCTCGGCCAGCGCTTCATAAGCGACAAATAGTTGCGAAAACGCCAACACCTGTGCATAAAGTACCGCTTGTTCCAATACTTTCGCATCATTAGTGAACATCCCGGACAATACTTCCGCACCCCACCAGAATACGGCTGAGGCTAATAAACCGCTTAAGGTCATCATCCTGAAGGCCAGATGTATGGCTTGTTTTGCTTTAGCTAGTTCCCCCGCGCCCAAGCAACGCCCAACAATGCTGGCAATCCCCATAGAAAACCCCCAAAATACGGGCCAGGTAAAACCTTCCAGTACTGAAAACCCGATGCCCAAAGCCGCATTAACCGCAGGCCCTAAGGGTGAAATAACCCATCGTAGCAATGCCCAGTAAACTCCGGCGAATACCAATGTTCCCCAGCACATGGGCAGACCCACTTTAATAATTTTTAGCGCATAATTATTCAGGCGAAAAGTTTTTTTATCGAAGCCTTTCGTTCGTGACAACAGGATAAGTCCTATCGCCACTGCAACGGTTTGACTAATGCCTGTCGCCATCGCCGCGCCGCCTATACCAAAATCAAGCGCATAGATGCACACAGGATTCAGCAAGAAATTGAGCGCCGAGGCCGTGACTTGCAAAACCAAAACGACTTTAGTTCGCCCATACGCGATAAATATGGCGTCCAAGGTCGGCATGACAGCTTGCGGCAAGCAATAAACCGCATGCCAACGCAGGTAGGTTTCAGCTTGCTTGGCAAGGTCATTCTGTAAACCCAAGCTTCTGACTGTCCAGGGTGCCAATGTGCCGCTAGCGCCCAAAATAACAATCCCTGCTAACGCCGCAGCCGTTAAAGCACTGCCAATGAGACGCTTTTGCTCCTGTACGTCCTCACTTCCGACCGCACGGGCGACCAACGAGATAGCACCAGACGCAAATATGGTATAGCCAGCAAAAAATGCTATCAGTACGAACGTGCAGGAGGCAATTGCGGCTTGGGCATCGACCCCTAACCATTGCACCGCATGTTGGTCTATGACGCGATAGGCATTATTCAACATCGCCGATAATGCTGCGGGAAAGGTCAAAAAGATCAGGCTTTTGCTACTGATTCTGTCCGTGCGGATGGGGGTAGCTGCCCCTTGATTTTTTTTCATCTATGATTCGGTGAATGAGGTAGTGCAGATGTCCGATTGCGTAGGGGCTGGCCTTGTGTCTGCCCAAAGGCCTTGTGCCTGCCCTTTAGGCTTCAAGGCAACCTCAAGAGGGCAACCACAAGGGTTGCCCCTACATAAGGGAACCCCTAAAAATTCAAACACCTCCTTCTCCCTCTGGGAGAAGGTCGGGATGAGGATTTTAAAATCAGATGCTTACATCCCTCACCCTAGCCATCTCCCAGAGGGAGAGGGGATTTTTAGAGGTTCCCATAAATATACGTAACACCAGTTGGCTAATTCAACCCCTCACTTTCTCGTCTGAGTCCGCCATAAGTTAACAATTTCTTCCACGTCAAGGTCATTCGGGCCTTCCCGCCAACTGGTGAAATAATCGACATCATTGCTTTTCGGCTCTGGATTAGGACGATAAATTTGCACACGGGTAGGCAACGGCGCCGCTTCTCCTAATACCAGCGCTTCACCACGGCCTAATGAAGTCAAAATGTCAGTCAGATCACCCTCAGCTTCTGGAACCAAACCTTTAATGTAGGCCTGATCATCAGGATTGGTGGTGCGTAAACAGATAAATGAACTACATTGCGCCAGCATCGTTTCCGACAATTCGGTAGGCCGCTGGCTCACCACGCCGATCGACACCCCATACTTCCTGCCCTCTTTGGCAATGCGTTCCATCATTCTTTTGGTGCCTTCAAATTGGCCACCTTTTTCCCTGGGAATATAGGCATGGGCTTCCTCGCAAATCAAAGTAATGGGAAACTCGCGCCGCCGTGGATTCCAATAATTAAACTCGTAGGCCAATCGACCAACCTGTGCTGAAACGGCTGGCCTGATATCGGTAGGAACGGAACTTAAATCAATCACCGTAATATTCGCTTTTTTCGTACCAAGACCCACAAATTGCCGCAACAAGTCCGTCATGCTGCCTGAATTATTGCGAATTTTCGGTTTGAGCAAAAAATCGTAACGGACATCATTAAACCGGCTCTGCATCCTGATCAGAAATTCGTCAAATTGCCCGAATAAAGGGCCGGTTACTTTTCCGAATTCTTTCCTTTCCTCATTGGCAATCTTGAACTGCATGTACAATTCCGCCAGGGAAAAATAAATCGGCGTGTCGATGGTGACTGTCGTCACCATACCGATTTGCTTGGCTTCTTTGCGCTTTAGTTGTTGCAATATCTCTCGCATAAAAGACATCTGCATCGTTGCGGCGCTATCATCCCGATCGATAAACAAATCCACCAGTTCGGCATACGTCATCAGCCAATAAGGCATTTCCATTTCCATCGCATCGACGTATTGCACGGCATCATCGGGAAAAGCTGAATGCACAGTGCCATCGTTATCTTTCCAACAATATTCACCATGTAAATCCAGCAAAATGATATGGGTCTTCGGCATGGCTTTAATGGTGTTTTGAATCAAGCTGGTCACCGCCCATGATTTACCCGAACCGGATTGTCCAAGGATCGCAAAATGACGGCCAAACAGCGCCCTGGGATCAAGGCCTAAGTGATAGTCTTTATGGGATGCCAACTGCCCGATAAAGAATTGATATTCCCGAAATTTCGAAAAAATCGCATTGATTTCTTCGAGCCCGACCGCGTAAACTTTCGCGCCCGGTGTCGGATAATGCCGGACTCCACGCACGAATGTGCCATTCTCCTGTATCTCACCGACCGGTATCAACGCAATAAAGCGATCCGTCACACGCCTATCTGACCTGTCGAAATGATCTCTCCCCCACATCTTGAAAATCAACGCCAATACATTGATATTCTTTTGTTTGATAACCGTATACGAGCCTATCTGACCCGCCAACATAGCTTCACCATCTATGGTGATAATGGGAAGATCGCCCGAATGTTCCTGTGCAATGCGCGCTTCCATCCCATCGCCACGGACTTCAGTTAAATAACCGATAAGAATGCTGGATTGTTGTGCTGACATGTCCTGACCTATTCGTGTAAAGTACGATAAGCTTAGACCAGTTTTGAGAGGAGTTAAAACCTTAATACGCTTTGCTTGATGAAATGGTATTAATTAAGGCATCCCTGAACAATTCGATTCCGTCCGTCCTGAGCCTATCGAAAGGCTTAATCAAAGAATTAATGTGGGACTAAACACATAGCCTATCTTTCTACCCATTCGTAAAGTTCGGTTAACGCAGGGTCGCATTTACAGCAACCTGACGTGCATGAAGTGCCCGATGGCAACTTTCTGACGTAACCCTTATTGATCCATTTACCCAACATGCCCCGTAAGGCATCCGCATCAATATTGAACCGAGTCTCCATATCCTTTAACGCTACGCGCTTTTGCTCTTTTAGATAGCCTCGTAAATCGGACAGAATCATTGCATAGCCCCCTGTACATGACCTGTGCGTGAGTTTCTTCCGAGCAGCCAAAGACCGGACAACACTGAAGCAAACGCCAGGATTAAGCCGGTTATCCAAACCAGGGAATACTCGGGATGCTGGTTATAGGTCATCACTTGATAAAAGACAGCTGCGGTTATGTAGGCTATACCCGTCGTCCAAAGCACGACGAACACTGTCCAATTAAGACTGGTTTCCCTGAAAATTGCTGCGGTCGCGGTCACGCAAGGCGCGTAGAGTAGAATAAACAACAAATAGGCAAACGCCCCTGTCTTGCCATCAAAACTTTTCTGCATAGCCGCAAAGGTGGCAGTTTGGACTTCCTGTTCGCTGGCTGCGGCTTCCAAATCCTGCACATTGCCAATGTTAAGACCCAAGGGATCCAGTACGTTATCAGCTAGTTTCCCCAAATTTTCGGGAATAGTCTTACAGGCATTGACTAAAGCTACACTAAGGATAAACGGCGGTTTATCGGAAGATTCGGCAACTGCTGCACCCAGTTGGCCGTATAAGGCATCTAACGTACCGACGACCGCTTCTTTGGCCAGCACCCCGGTAAAAATGCCCACGGTAGCAGGCCAATTATCATTGTTTATCCCCATGGGTTTAAACAAAGGGGTAAGGCTTTTTCCTATAGCGCTGAGTACGGATTTATTGCTGTTTTCATGCCCCAATGAACCATCGGTACCCAGGGCATTAAGAAAATTGAGCACCAACACCATCGGTACGATCACCTTACCAGCATTGAACAGGAATGACCGTAGCCGATCCCACGTCCTAGTCAAAACGCCTCTTAAGGTCGGTAAGTGATACGTTGGCAATTCCATGATAAACGGCATCGACTCGCCCTTGAATAAGGTATGCCGCATAATCAAACCGGTCAAAACAGCAACTGCAATGCCCAACAGATATAATCCAAAAACCATGTTTTGTCCGCCCGTCGGGAAAAACGCGGCGGCAAACAAGGCGTAAACGGGCAACCGTGCGCCACAAGACATGAACGGGTTCATCAGGTTGGTAAGTATCCTGTCCCGCTGGCTTTCAAGCGTACGTGTCGCCATAATGGCGGGTACATTACACCCGAAACCGACAATCATGGGCACAAAAGATTTACCGGGCAAACCGATCATCCGCATAAACCTGTCCATCACAAAAGCGGCTCGTGCCATGTAGCCGGAGTCTTCTAAGGCTGACAGAAACAGGAAGAGAAAACCGACTATGGGGATAAAAGTGGCAACCACTTGTATCCCGCCACCTGCGCCATTAGCGACCAACACAATCAACCATTGCGGCCAATTCAATTTGCCCAGTTGTTCGGCAAATCCATCAACTAATATCGCGCCTACGGCCTGGTCGAAAAAATCTATAAATGCGCTGCCCATGTTAATCGTAAACATGAACATCGCATACATCACCATCAAAAAGACGGGAATGCCCAAAAACCGGTTTAACACGATACGATCAATCTTATCGGTGGTACGTCTTCCTACATCGGTTAATCGGCAAACAGCGGATTGTGTCAGTTGATTGACAAAGCCATAACGGGCATCGGCCGCCAGTATGTCGATTTCATCATCGGCCTCATCTTCGACCCTGTTTTGCAATTCCGAAACTAACGACAATATCACGGGATTAGCGATTTGTTTAGCCAAGGTATCGCCTTCTAGCAAGCGAACCGCCAGCCAACGTAAATTACATGAATTGTGGCCGAAGGGTTTCAGCGCCGACGAAAGTTCGTTAATCGCTTGTTCCAAGGATGATGGATAATGAATTTTTGCGGTGGGTACAGGCTTGTTTAATACGGCGTGATTGACTACCTCTTTCAAGTTTATTATGCCGTTCTTGCTCGCCGCTGAAATCGCCACAACCGGACATCCCAACTGTTGGGAAATAAATCCAACGTCTATTTTGATGCCCCGCTGTTTGACAATGTCCATCATATTGAGCACCAAAATCATCGGCACCCTCATTTCAAGTAGCTGGGAAGTCAGATAAAGATTTCGTTCTATGTTAGAGGCATCAACAATATTGACGATAAGGTCAGCATTGCCTGAGGCGGCATAATCTCTGGCAACTTTCTCGTCCAAAGATACTTGATCGTCAGATGATTCAAGCGAGTAAGTCCCCGGCAGGTCTACAACTCGTATCAGTTGATTATTAAAACGGTATTCACCGGTTTTTTTTTCTACAGTGACTCCCGGCCAGTTGCCGACTTGTTGCCTGGCTCCGGTGAGTGCGTTAAAAAGCGTGGATTTTCCGCAATTAGGGTTACCGACCACCCCCACCGTAAAACTTTTCAGCATCAAAGCCTCTCGATCTGCAAAACGGCGGCTTCATCCTTACGAAGTGTGAGCGAAAATCCCCGTAATTTGATCTCAACCGGATCGCCCATTGGCGCGAATCTAGTAACGCTGAATTCTGTGCCGGGGGTCAACCCCATCGCCAGTAATTTCTTGCGATACGCCCTGCCCGTCGGTTCAAAGCCAACGATTTTGGCTAAATCGCCAATAACAAGATTTTTCAAACCCATAACATAGTGTCCACCCGATAATTAACAGACAATGATTATTAGAGATATCAACAGGAATCAATAATCATTCTCATTAATATCAACTATATCATATCTACAAGACTAATCAAATCAACTTATGTGTGGGACGAGGCTTAAATTAGGGGATTTTGAATTCCCAAGAGACATTGGTTTTTATAGCAAAGATCGGACACGCACGTTAGGCCGATACAAAAGCTTGTCCAGGACAGTTTAAATTGATCTTTTTTCTTATCGTATCGCTGGCCAGCAAGGATGTCCTATTCCAAATGGGAAGGGAATTAACTAAGGTTGGAATTTTTAAGGGGAGGCTGCAAGCTGCAAAAAGATTTAGATTATTTTATTTAAGGCGGCATTCTCACAAACACCACCTTATTAATGTTTTTGTAGGGAAATAAATCGCGGAGATCAGCCGATTATTTTAAAGCGGTTACTAGACTCATCAACCCGGTCGCGAAGTTCTTTACCAGGCTTAAAATGTGGGACGAATTTCTTGGATAATTGAACTGACTCGCCTGTTTTCGGGTTTCGGCCTACGCGGGGCGGGCGCATGTGCAAAGAGAAACTGCCAAATCCCCTGATTTCGATCCGTTCACCAGAAGACAAAGCCTGATTCATTTTCTCTATGATACATTTTACTGCCAATTCAACATCTTTAATTGGCAAATGGGGTTGCTGTTTAGCAAGCGCTTCAATTAATTCAGATTTCGTCACATTCTATCCTGCAAAAACGAAAGAAAACATGGGGATTATTACTCAAATAACCCTTAAATAATAGCTTATTTTTCTATTTGTTTAAAAATGTCTGCAAAAGTAGGTGCTCCCGCCGATTGCTGAGAATGATCTTTGATCGTGGTAGCTTCTTCATCGTGATCCTTCGCTTTTATAGACAATGAAATTGACTTGCTTTTCTTGTCTACACCAATGAATTTGGCTTCGACTTTATCACCTTCTTTTAACAGGGTACGGGCATCTTCAACACGGTCACGTTGAATTTCAGAAGCGCGGATATAGCCTTCAACATTATCCGCCAAAATAACCACTGCACCTTTTGCATCGACCTCCTTGATAACTCCTTTTGTCAGGCTACCTTTTTCATTGGTCGCCAGAAAGTTTTGGAATGGATCCTGTTCGAGCTGCTTAATGCCCAATGAGATACGTTCGCGCTCAGCATCAACCGCCAAAATCACAGTCTCAAGTTCATCACCTTTTTTGAAATCCCGAACCGATGCCTCGCCATCTTCCGCCCAAGATATATCAGACGTATGGACTAAACCGTCAATACCGCCATCCAAACCAATAAATATGCCGAAATCGGTAATGGACTTGATTTTTCCGGAGATTTTATCGCCTTTGTTGTGCGTTGCTGCGAATTCATCCCAAGGGTTGGTTTTGCATTGTTTCATGCCCAAAGAAATTCGGCGGCGTTCTTCGTCAATTTCCAGGATCATGACTTCGACATCCTCACCCAATTGGACAAGTTTGGATGGATTGACATTTTTGTTGGTCCAATCCATTTCCGAGACGTGAACCAAGCCTTCTACACCTTCTTCAATCTCAACAAAACAGCCATAATCGGTCAGGTTATTGACCTTGCCAAATGCCCGCGAGCTGGCTGGATAACGGCGGGCGATATTTTGCCAAGGATCTTCACCCATTTGCTTCATGCCTAAGGAAACACGATTCTTGTCCTTGTCGTATTTCATGACCTTAACTTTGATTTCTTGTCCGATCTCAACACATTCGGAAGGATGCCTTACACGCTTCCACGCCATATCGGTGATATGCAACAGGCCGTCGATACCGCCAAGGTCTATGAAAGCGCCGTAGTCGGTCAGGTTTTTCACAACACCGGTAACAATTGCACCTTCTTCCAGCGTTTTTAGCAATTCTTCCCGTTCTGCGCTGTATTCTTTTTCAACCACTGCCCGGCGCGAAAGCACAACGTTATTGCGTTTTTGGTCGATTTTTATGACCTTAAACTCTAAATCGCGGTTTTCCAGGAACGTGGTGTCCCTAATAGGGCGGACATCAACCAACGACCCTGGCAAAAAGGCGCGTAAAGCACCCACTGCAACGGTAAAACCGCCGCGAACCCTGCCGTTGATTTGACCGATGATTGTCGCTTGTTTCTCATAAGCGCTTTCCAATTCGGACCATGCCTTGTTTTTCTTTGCTTTATCCCTGGAAAGCAAGGTGGCACCCAGACCGTCTTCAAATAAATCAAGGGCAACTTCAATTTCGTCGCCTATCTTAACTTCTAACTCACCCTTGTTATCCAAAAATTGCCATTTTGGAATGACACCTTCTGATTTGGATTGCGTACTGACGATGACCATATCGTTTTCGATATCAATAACCGTACCAACCAACATTGATCCTGGACTCATTTGAGTCTGTTTCAAACTTTCTTCAAGTAATTCAGCAAAGCTTTCGCTCATTTCATATTCCCAGGCCCGTCATAAACTAAACGAGCCTTCATCTAATTAAAAAAGGTTAAAAAACGCAAAACGATAGTATGTGCTTACATAGCTAAACGCTGCGGGACTAAACTCAGCACCTGGTCAATGACTGCTTCTATGGTCATGGCAGATGAATCGATGTAAAAGGCATCTTCTGCCTGGACTAAAGGGGCTGTTTTTCGTCCCTTATCGCGGCAGTCACGCTCTTCTATCTCTCTGGTTATCCGTCGAATACTAACATCAATTCCTTTTCCCATCAACTGTTTATATCTTCTTTCAGCCCTTTCGGCGGCACTTGCGGTTAAAAAAACCTTGATGTCGGCATCAGGAAAGACGATGGTTCCCATGTCGCGGCCATCTGCAACCAATCCCGGTGGCTTCTTAAAATCCTTTTGTTTTTGCAGCAATACCTGCCTTACTTCAGGTATTGCCGCAACTATGGAGGCCACATTTCCGGTCGCTTCCGTGCCTAACTGGGCCGTTATGTCTTTGCCGTTTAATTTAACAATCAGCTCATCATTGCATTCGAATGCCAGTTCTATGGCCTGGGCTATTTGCAAGATTTCGCTTTCATTACTTAGATCGGCATTCCTTTGTAATAAAGCAATTGCCAGTGATCGGTAAAAGGAGCCGCTGTCCAGGTAATTCCAGTCCAATTTTTTCGCCACTATCCGGCTGATAGTACCCTTACCGGCCCCGCTTGGCCCATCAATAGTCAAAACGGGGATGTGCATTAACAGCCCTTAACGTCTGCGCCATCTTCACAGGTTAAAGCCAAGCCCAAGTTTCTTGCCAGTTCCTTAAATTCAGGGAACGAGGTATTGACATTGGCACAATCCAAAATGGTGATAGGGGCGCTGGCACACAGCCCGGCGATAGCAAATGCCATCGCTATGCGATGATCACCATGCGATGTCACTACACCGCCGCCTATTTTTCCTCCACCCTGGATTAGCATTCCATCTGGGGTGGGTTTTGCAGCTACACCCAATATTTGTAAACCATCCACCATGACCTGAATGCGGTCTGACTCCTTAACCCTGAGCTCTTCCGCACCGCTTAGCCGGGTTTGCCCTTCTGCATAGGCAGCCGCCACAAATAGCACAGGAAATTCATCAATCGCCAGAGGCACCAGCTCTTCAGGAATATCTATGCCTTTTAGCGGCTTATAAACAACATGCAAATCTGCCACAGGTTCGCCGCCCACCACGCGCTCATTCAAGATCTCGATACTTGCACCCATCAATCGCAATATCGAGATAACACCCGTGCGGGTAGGATTAATACCGACATGTTTTAGTAAGATGCCTGAACCGGGAGCAATTGAAGCGCCCACCAGGAAAAATGCCGCCGACGATATATCGCTGGGTACGTCGATATCTGTTGCGGTCAATTTTCCTTCAGCGGTAATGCTGACTTTACTGCCCTGCTGTTTAACGGGATATGAAAATCCTGACAACATGCGCTCGGTATGGTCGCGGGTTGGCGCTGGCTCGGTGACACTGGTTTCGCCCTGGGCATACATGCCCGCCAATAATAAGCAGGACTTAACCTGGGCGCTGGCCATCGGCATGGTGTAATCAATTCCCTGCAACTGCCCTGCCTGACCGGTTATGACCAACGGCGCAGTGCCTTTCTCCGTGGCCTTGATGTCCGCGCCCATAGCAGCCAAGGGTTCGGTTACCCGCTTCATAGGACGGCCTGACAATGATTTGTCGCCGGTTAACACCGTATTGAAGGGTTGTCCCGCCAAAAGGCCGCTCAACAGCCGCATAGATGTCCCCGAATTACCCAAATACAACTCTTTTTGCGGTGGCTTTAGCCCATGCTTACCCACACCATGAATCGTCACACAACCATCAATCGGGCCTTCGATGTGTACGCCCATATCCCGGAATGCTTGCAAGGTCGCCAGGGCATCTTCGGCTTCCAGAAACCCCTTAACATGGGTAACACCCTCGGCTAATGAACCTAACATAATAGATCGATGTGACATGGATTTGTCACCCGGCACCCGTGCCTCACCACGTAATTGCCCGCCTGGTTGGACTATAAATGTGATTGTTTTTGACATGGTTTAGTTTTCGAAAAGATCAAGGAAGCGTTGCCGCGCCTTACCGGCATACGTAAACGTATTATAAAGTTGCTGGTTATCGTTACTGTCCAGAAACTGTTGTATTTTATCCAGCTCGTCCTTTAATTGCTGTATTAATGGCATGATTTCATTTTTATTGGCTACACAAATATCCAACCACATGGTCGGGTCACTGGACGCAATACGAGTAAAATCCCTGAAACCACCAGCCGCGTATTTGAAAATTTCAGATTGCTCGTCTTTATGTCCCAACATATCGACCATCGCAAACGCAACAATGTGGGGCAAATGGCTGGTTGCTGCCAGTACAGCATCATGATGGCCGGCATCCATAACAGCAACCTGCGTACCTAGCCGTTCCCAAAATTCCCGCATTTTTTGCACAGCATCCGGGCGGGTAACCTTATCCGGCGTAATAATCAAGCGCTTATTGATAAAAAGGTCATCTAGCGACGCAACGACGCCACTTTGCTCCGCACCGGCAATCGGGTGGGCAGGCACCAAATTATCCGGGACGTAACCAAAAACCCGTTCCGCTGCGGCGATTACATTGCCTTTGGTGCTGCCCACATCCGTGTAAATGGCTATTTCGTTCCAGTAAGGCTTGAGTAAGGTAAAAACTGATTCAATAGCGCCTACCGGTGTCGCCATGATAATACAATCAGCGTCTAATACCGCCTCAGAAATATCCAGGCAATAATCGTCAATGACCCCTAAATCCTTGCCCGTCTGCAAATTAGGCAGGTCGCCTTCCCGGCCAAATCCCACAATCGTTTTGCTTAAGCCACACTGTCTTGCCGCCCGTGCAATTGAACCGCCAATCAGGCCGACACCGATAATGCAAAGCTTATTAAACATAACCCAGCGTTTCTGCCAATGCCTTGAGAAAAAACTGGTTTTCAGCTTGCGTACCGATACTGATGCGTAGATGGTTGGGCATTCCGTAATTGGCGATTGGCCTGACAATAACCCCTTTACGCAATAAGGCTTCATAAACGGGCTGCCCTAGCCGTTTCAGGTCAACCGAAACAAAATTCCCGGCTGAGGGTATCCACTCCAAGCCCAAGGCTTTAAAGCCTTCTGTCAGATCCGACATTCCTTGTGCATTCGTAGCAATCGTTTGTTGTAAATACTCATCATCCGCCAGGGCCGCCTCCGCTGCCGCTAACGCCAAGGCATTGTTATTGAAAGGTTGCCGTACACGATTAAGGATGTCCGCAATTTCAGGGCAAGATAAGCCATAACCGATCCGCAACCCTGCCAAACCATAGGCTTTTGAAAAAGTCCGGGTAATAATTAAGTTCGGGTTGGTTTTCAGCCAAGCTATAGAATCAATCCCTTGCTTATCGCCAACAAATTCAAAATAGGCTTCATCCAAGACACATAAACAATGCCTGGGCAATGCAGAAATAAACTTTTGTAAATCCGCCTGTCCAAGCAAAGTCCCAGTTGGGTTATTAGGATTGGCAATAAAAACGACGCGGGTTTTTTCGCTAATTCTCGCCGCCATCGCTTCCAAATCATTGCCATAATTTAACGCGGGTACGACCACGGCGGTTGCGCCCACGGCTTGCGTTGCAATCGGGTAAATCGCAAAAGCATGTTGGGAAAACATCGCTTCCAGTCCAGGCGCCAAGAATGCCCTGGCGACTAACTCCAGCAGTTCATTCGAGCCATTGCCCAAGGTGACCTGATCGGTATTCAGGGCATATTTTTTCGCAAGCGCGGACTTCAAGTTGAAGCCATTGCCGTCAGGGTATAAGGTCACAAGCGGCAACGCGGATTGTATCGCCGCCAACGCTTTTTTTCCGGGCCCTAACGGATTTTCATTGGATGCCAACTTGATAATCCCGGTCAACCCAAGCTCGCGTTCCAGTTCTTCAATCGGTTTTCCTGCAACATAAGGGACAAGCTGGCGGACACCGGCTACGGTGAGTCCATAAATATGATCAGTGCGGTTCATACATTATTGGCTGGCAAAGCGGGCGAATAAAGACACATCAAAGCACAGCTCTCGGATAGGAGCCGAGTAATTTCAGCATACTGACATTGCTTTTCAGTATATCCAAGGCCTTGGTGACTTGCTCGTCCTCGCTATGGCCTTCAATATCGATAAAAAAAACATATTCCCACAATCCTTGCCGGGATGGTCTCGATTCAATATGAACCATGCCGATACCAAACCGGGCAAAAGGCTCCAATATTCTGTGCAATGCTCCCGGCTGGTTTCCGGTCGAAACCACTAACGAGGTCTTATCGTTGCCCGTTGAAGCCGACGTTTGTTTGCCGATAATGATAAAACGGGTGGTGTTATTCGGTTCATCCTCAATATTTTTTTCAAAAATATTGAGGTGATACAGTTCCGCCGCAGGCCTGCCTGCGATGGCGGCTGCATTTTTGGTGATAGATGCCAGTCTCGCTGCCTCGGCATTACTGCTCACCGCCGTGAGTTTGGCATGAGGAAAATTTTTCTCCAGCCACTGACGGCACTGCGCCAATGACTGCTGATGGGAAAAAATCTCTGTAATTTGCGTTTTATCATCAACCAGTCCCATCAAATTTTGATGCACCTGAATTTCAACTTCACCACACATTTTCAGGGACGAAACCAAAAATCGATCCAAGGTATAGCTGATAACCCCTTCGGTTGAATTCTCTACTGGAACCACGCCAAATTGACAACCGCCATTCTCGACTGTAGAAAAAATATCGTTGATGGTCGCTTCAGGAATCGCCTTCACCGCATTGCCAAAATGCTTAAGTACCGCTTGTTGGGTAAATGTGCCCACTGGCCCCAGATAGGCGACATCCAGGGGTTTTTCAAGCGCCAAACAGGAAGACATCAATTCCCGAAAGAAACGGACAGCCGTCTGGTCGGGTAACGGCCCTTGATTGATATCTTTTATCCGCCTCAAAACCAGTGATTCCCTGTCAGGACGATAAAAAGTCCCTTGTTCGCCCAAGGCAATTTTGGTTTTTGCCACTTCCATTGCACAAGATGCGCGTTGGTTGATTAGCTCCAGAATCTGCTGATCGATCTTGTCAATTTTGTCCCTTAATTCGCTAAGAGGTGTGATTGAAGTCATGAATAAGCCCTTGAATCCCGACTTAGTGCGTCCGTTCGAATTCTTTGATGAATTCACACAGCGCATCAACTCCCGATTCGGGCATGGCGTTATAGATACTTGCGCGCATACCGCCAACCGAACGATGCCCTTTCAATTCTAACAAACCGTTGGCTTCCGCTGCCACAAGAAAGGGCTTATCGAGCGCTTCATCAGCGAGAATAAAAGGCACATTCATCCTAGAGCGGGCTGTTTTTTCTACCGGATTGCTGTACAAGGCCGATTGGTCAATCACGACATATAATTTTTCAGACTTGGTGAAGTTACGTTGCTCAATCGCATCAACACCGCCCTGCCCTTTCAACCATTTCAGCACTAAGCCAACCAGATACCAGTTGTAGGTTGCCGGCGTATTTAGCATCGAGCCATTTTTGACCTGCTGGGCATAGTCGAATACCGGCGGTGTGCCTTTGGCTGCATGGCCTATCAAATCTTCCCGGACTATCACCACGGTGACACCGGCGGGCCCCATATTTTTCTGGGTTCCGGCATAAATCAAGCCAAACTGGCTAACATCAATTCTACGCGACAGGATATTGGAGGACATATCGGAAACCAAGGTTAAGCCCTTACCTTCCGGAATAGACTGAAATTCAACCCCGTGTATGGTTTCATTAGACGTGTAGTGCAGATAAGCTGCATCCTGATCCAGTTTCCAGCTTGCAAAATCGGGAATATGGGTAAATTTGCTGGGCTCTGAGCTGGCGCTCACAACAACATCACAGTAGGCTTTCGCATCCTGGATGGCTTTTTCCGACCAAGCGCCGGTATTTACATAACAGGCCTTGGTTTTGCCATTGAGTATATTTTGTGGGATCAAGGAAAACTGCGCGGATGCGCCTCCCTGCAAAAACAGCACCTTATAATTATTGGGGATAGCCAACAATTCCCGCAGGTCACTTTCAAGTTCTTCCGCAATCATTGAGAAATATTTGCCACGATGGCTCATCTCCATCACCGACATGCCGCTGTCCCGCCACTCCAGCATCTCGGTTTGGACTTGCCGCAACACGGATTCAGGAAACGCTGACGGCCCTGCACTAAAATTATAAACCCTGCTCATGTATCACTCTTCTCCTGAATCGTCTTCGTCATTCGTTGTTTCTTGTTCATCTTCGTAGAAATTCTCGTCTTCCCCTATATCCTCACCTGCCAATCCTTCGATACGGTCAACACCTATCACTTTTTCTCCCTTGTCCAGGCGGATAATGCGTACACCTTGAGTATTCCGTCCGACTACGGAAATACCGTCTACCGGGGTGCGAACCAGGATACCGCCATCGGTGATCAACATTATTTCATCATGCTCGTTGACTAACACCGCACCAACCAGGGCGCCATTCCGGGCAGAAGTCTGTATGGCAATCATGCCCTGTCCGCCGCGTTTATGGAGGGTAAACTCTTCCAGCCGGGTTCGTTTGCCGAAACCGTTTTCGGTAATATTGAGGACCGTACCTTCTGCAGCGATAATTAGCGATATGACTTTTTGATTTTCTTGCAAACGCATTCCGCGAACACCAGAAGCCGTCCTGCCCATAGACCGCACATCGGACTCATTGAAGCAGTTCGCTTTACCTGAGCTGGCAAAAAGCAATACATTTTGACGGCCATCGGTAACAGCCACGCCGACCAAAGTGTCGTTTTCCCTTAAATCAATGGCAATTTTTCCATTAGCACGTTGCCGTTCAAATTCATTCAATGGCGTTTTTTTGACAGTGCCCGCTGATGTTGCCATGAAAATAAATTTATTGTCGCTAAACTCTTTGATAGGCAATATGGCGTTGATTTTTTCGCCTTCATCAAGGGCGAGCAGGTTTACAAATGGTTTGCCTCTAGCTGCACGGCTGGCAACTGGCAGTTGGTAAACTTTCAGCCAGTAAACTTTGCCCAATGATGAAAAACAAAGAATAGTATCGTGGGTATTGGCTACGATCAGCTTATCAACATAATCTAGCTCTTTTGTCGCCGTTGCCGACTTACCGCGCCCACCGCGCCGCTGGGCTTTGTAGTCCGTCAACGGCTGAGATTTAACATAGCCCTCGTAAGACATGGTAACGACCATATCTTCTTCGGTGATCAAATCACCGTCGGACAGATCCAGTTGATTATGGATAATTTCTGTGCGCCTTTTGTCGCCGTATTCGTCCCTGATTGCTTTTAATTCATCCCGGATTATTTCCATGAGCCGGTCATAATTTGCAAGGATATAAAGATACTCGTCAATCTGTTCAAGCAGTTCTTTATATTCATTGATTATTTTATCCTGCTCCAATCCCGTCAGGCTGTGTAGGCGCAAATCAAGGATCGCTTGCGCCTGGACTTCAGAAAGCCGGTAAAACTCACCTGACATACCAAACTCAGGGGCCAAATCTTCCGGTCTTGAGCGGTCGGCATCAGCCCGTTCCAGCAACGAAGCCACCAACCCCCCATTCCAAGTCCGTGCCAATAAGCCATCTTTGGCATCGCTTCGGTTGCTGGAGGACTTGATCAGCTCGATCATGTCATCGATATTGGCTAAGGCAACCGCTAAACCTTCCAAGACGTGCGCCCTTTCCCGCGCTTTACGCAAATTAAAAAACGTCCTGCGGGTGACGATTTCACGTCTATGATCGACAAAGGCACTTAAAATCTCTTTGAGGCTCAGGCAATGCGGACGGCCATCCAGCAAAGCCACCATGTTGATGCCAAACACCGTCTCAAACTGGGTCTGCTTATAAAGGTTATTCAACACCACTTCCGGCACTTCGCCACGACGCAGCTCAATCACCAAACGCATACCGTCTTTATCGGACTCATCACGAATCGCGGAAATGCCTTCGAGCTTGCCGTCCTTGACCAGTTCGGCAATTTTCATTTGCAGGACAGCCTTGTTGACCTGATACGGCAATTCGGTGACGATTATCGCCTGTCGGCTGCTATCGCCGATGTCTTCAAAATGGCAGCGGGCGCGTAGGTAAATCTTTCCACGGCCCGTGGTATAGGCGCTGTAAATCCCAGAAGCGCCATTGATAAAGCCTGCAGTGGGGAAATCCGGCCCAGGGATATGGGCCATCAACTCATGCACTGTGGCATCTGGATTATTAATCAATAGTAGACAGGCATTGATAACTTCAGCCATGTTGTGCGGCGGGATATTCGTCGCCATCCCAACGGCAATGCCCGACGAACCATTTATCAAGAGTGTAGGCACCCGTGTCGGCAAGACTTGTGGCTCGGACTCGGATTCATCATAATTCGGGATGAAATCGACGGTTTCCTTATCCAGGTCTGCCAGCATTTCATGGGATATTTTCGCTAGCCGAGCTTCCGTGTAACGCATGGCGGCTGGAGGGTCGCCATCGACGGAACCAAAGTTCCCCTGCCCGTCAATCAGCACATAACGCATGGAAAAAGACTGCGCCATACGCACCATAGTGTCATAGATTGCACTATCACCGTGTGGGTGATATTTACCCATGACATCACCGACAATACGAGCGGATTTTTTATAGGGTTTGTTCCAGTCATTACCCGCTTCATTCATTGCATAAAGCACACGACGATGCACAGGTTTTAGACCGTCCCTAACATCTGGAAGGGCTCGACCCACGATGACGCTCATAGCGTAAGCGAGGTAAGACTGCTTCATCTCATCTTCGAGATTAACAGGTATGATTTCTTTCGCGAAGTTTGACATTAATCCCTAACAAAATTTACCCGTTGAAAAGCCCTGGCATGGCTTTTTTACCGGACGAAAACACACAGATTTCAATGATCTTTACAATTCAGGCCAACTTACCCGGCTTTCAAACCGATAAGTATATCAAATTGTGAGCCTCACGTCGAAGATGTTGCTTTGTTTACTCAAATCACAGCAACAGATTTTACGCCAGTTATATGTATGGTAATTAGACCAGCTATGAAGGGTTCAGCACCGAAAGTAAACTTGGGTTGTCGATCAAAGTTTTGCAAGAAACAAAACCCACATTATGGCTTTTAAATGGATAAATGGACTATCCACTTAAGTGCTGTTACAGTTCCGGTTGTGGCTCATCCATGGGTGCACAGGGGATTTTCTTGCACATGAAGAGGTGTGGCCAATGGTTGATGGGCGGGTGGGGTTTTGTGGGTTTGGTCAATGGATTCATAACGAGAGCCTTATAGGATAATGGCTGCATTTGAACCGCTTGGGGGAGTCACCGGAAAAGAAGGCCACGAAACTCCGAATGGAACTGGACTAGCTCAAAAAATGTCTGGGCCGGCCTGTAGCGGAACGGCAAAGCTGGAGCGCTGGGGGACGTGTGGCGGTATCTAGGCATTGCCAGCTTCTATGCGTGACGCGCTTGGTCGTGTATGATCAGAAGAAGCGGCAGCAGGAAGAAGAGGGTGAATTTGAAGGGCTATTGTTGCGATTGCTGGATGAAGAATAAACGCGGCACCCTTTTTATGTCTCTCGCCGCATGACGAAGTACCTCTGTGGCTGTGGCCATGCGGTCAACCGCAAGCGGGTACAGCCGGCTGTTGAGCGGCTTTGTGTACGTAGTCGCAATCATCCTGGCACAGCCGCAAGGTATTGGCGTGGCGGTTGTCGAACACGATGGATGCCGAGTTTTGTGTGGATTGCCTGGAGGCAGCCATTAAGGACTACAGGACACCGCATGCCTTCAACACCGACTAAGGCTCACAGTCCACCAGCGATGGCTTCACTGGCGTACTGGTCTGGACGGCATCAGCATGGACGGACGTGGACGGGTATTGGAATTGGAATTGGAATTGGGCAATATTTTTGTCGAACGGTTCTGGCGGACAGTGAAATATGAGGACGTGTATTTGCAGAAATACGTAAACATGCCGGACTTGCTGTTGGGCTTGATGGACTATTTCCTGTTTTATAACGAAACAAGAATGCATCAATCGCTGGGCTATACGACACCTAACAAGGTGTACCGGACAGCCACAGGCGGCGGCGCGAGGATTGCGGATAAATTCAACAATGCGCGGGAATCATCACCTCACGCACAAGGATTAGGACAGCGCCATTCAGCTGTAATGTAAACAGGAATCTATCTTAAACTGGTCAATTATTTGTCTGTCCATTGGAGGGCCGCTATTAAGGTTTCCCATTAACAACAACCTCCGCCAGGACTGCATTTATCCTGATGCATTCCGCCCTTGGTTTCTGAAACGGCGCGGATTGCACCGATTGCACAATCCCAAGGTTTGCCCGGGAGTTCTTCAGCAGGTGCAATCCCTATGAAACCGTCACCATAAGTTTCGCCGGTCAGCAATTTAAAATTACGCTCACATACCGCCATACGTTGGCCTCTGTGGTAAACATGGCCTTCATCATCGTAGACTTCTGAAAACGGGCCGCGATAAATGACGGCGTGGCCTTTATCAATACATGCCTGGTTTTGCGGCTTGATCGCTGTAATGGTAACTGAGCGGAATTCAATGCCTTCAACAATCTGCCACGGCTGGTTTTCCCATTTGTCGTAGCTGACGGCAATAAAACCGGCTTTGACAAAGGCCACTAAAAACTCATGTTCCTGAAGCGCACCTGAAATACAACCGCTCCATAAAAGTTGATCTTGCTTTAAATGTTCGGAGACAATCTCATCACTTACAATATCCGAGATTGCAACCCGCCCCCCCGGCTTGACTACCCGAAAAATTTCCCGAACCATCTGCCCTTTGTCGCGATCATGAACCAGATTAAGCACACAATTAGATACGACAAGATCAATCGAGTTATCCTTAATCAAAGGCGAGCCGTTACGCTGCTTTTCTTGCCAGGCGCGTAAGCTAATGACATCTTCGGCTTTACGTACCGGATTCTGTGCCAGATACCCGTCCATTGCTGAAACATCCAATGCCAAATCCTGAATCTGCCCTTTTAGGAATTCGACCCGGTCTGAACCGATTTTCTGTGCCATCCCGTGTTGGTATTTACGTGCCAAGGCCAACATGTCATCGTTCATGTCCACACCAATGACCTTGCCCTGGTCGCCGACCAATTGAGCAGCCATATAACAGATTTTTCCTGAACCTGAACCTAAATCAAGGACGGTATCCCCTTTTTTTACATAACGGGAAGGGTCGCCACAGCCATAATCCTTCTCGATAATTTCCTGGGGCAAGATTGCCAGTAATTCGCGGTCATAATCCACGGGACAACACAAATCCGCCTGCCTTAATTCTGCGCCTTTCGAGTAACGCTCTAAAACACCTGTTTCTATGGTCATTTTTTATTCCTTACTAGTTTTTATTGATTCTTGAGAACGATAATTACAAATCACTTAGGCTATTGCTCCACCGCAACTGCTGCCCTGCCCTGCCGTACAGCCATAACAATGTTGCCGTACAGCAATATCCGAGCCGGGCAAGGAGTGGCTTTTCAATTCGCTCAAATGCGTTCTACGGTTTAGATTAGCGCCTAATGGAAGGTTCAACATTTGGTTAAAATCGCAGTCATAAACAAACCCTTGCCAATCAACGCTGATGCTATTACGGCACATAACACCGGGGAGATTTTCCTGACGGTAGTTGTCTTTTAATAATTGTAAATACTCGGTGAACAAGCCTTTACTGATTAATTGACTGCCAAAACGTTGGATGGGGAGATTAGCCATGGCGTAGAGACGATTAAAAATGATCCCATAGTGTTCAGACAAATGCTGTTTATAAGCCATTTCCAGCGCTTGTTGGTTAGGCGGCAGCTTGTTATCCTGCGGGTTAAAAACCAGATTAAGCTTTAGCGGACTATCAACCTTACCATAACCTAAATCATTCAGCTTTTTCAAGGCGGTAATGCTAGCGCTGAAAGTGCCTTTACCACGCTGCCTGTCTACGTTATCTTCAAGATAGCACGGCAGTGAAGCGACTATTTCCACTTGGTAGCCTGCAAGAAATTCTGCCAACTCCTCATAACCTGGCTCTTGAAGAATCACCAGATTGCACCGGTCGATCACCCTGGCATCCATCGCCCTGGCTTGTATGACCAGATATTTGAAATAAGGGTTCATTTCAGGAGCGCCGCCGGTTAAATCCAGTGTGCGGACATTCTCGCGACGGACAAATTCCAGGATCAGTTCGACCGTTGCCTTGTCCATCAACTCAGTACGTTTAGGCCCTGCATTAACGTGACAATGGGTGCAGCTTAAATTGCACAAATAACCCAGGTTAACCTGTAGAACCTCTAATGGTGACCGGTTAATCGCAGGGAAATCGGTGGGTTCCAGATAGGACAGCGTATCGTGCATGGCTATTCCGCCGTGAAGTAAATATCGCCATAGTAAGCCGTTGCTTTGCCTTGGCTGTTGTCGGTATCCGTCATAATCGCTACCGCATCAATATAGCTAATATCTTCCCCTGTTAGCTGCTTAAGATCGGCGCGTACATTTCGTCTTTCGGTATACCAGGTTCCGGTTTTGTCGGTAAACGATCGGACAGCAACCATCAGGGCATGGTCGCCTGCAAAAGGATTAGGCCATGTTTTATCTTTAGCCGATGTGCTAGCCCAAACGTAATTGATGGCTTTGGTGTTCCAAAAAATCAGCCCACCACTCACGACAACATAGACACGGGCAGCAAAATCATCTCCTGATTTGGTTTGCTCATCGATATTAGCTAAGCGGTTTTCGATGCGCCAGCGCCAGTTCATGACCGGTGTTTTTTGCAGGTCAATGCGTTGTCCATAGAATAAACCCGATGCCGCATCATTGCTCTCAGCTTTTAATACTTGTGAACCATCCAACTTGATGAGCTGATATTGGGTTTGGCCTTTAAATTCTTTGGTATTCCAACCATTCAGCGAGCCAGAAGAGAAGTTTCCAACCGCTAGTTTATCTCGTGGCTTTTCGCCGATAGTCGGCATTGAAACAATTAACAACCATAAGCCAAGGATTCTTAAATATTTATAAGGTTCAAAAAGCATCAACATACCCTAGTGATACCTCGGTGAGTGGTTAATTTTGCGAAACTGCCATAGATTATTTGTAACTATTCAGTGTTCTTTCGCAAAAAGCTTGATTTTACTGTCATTTCGACCATCGGGAGAAATCATTTAAGCTCTGGAACATGGGTGAGCCTTAAGATTCCTCGCTTTGCTCGGAATGACAAACTACGCTGAATAGTTACGATTATTTCAGGATATGCCAAGAACAGCGATTAGCCAAATAAAAACCTAATGACCCTAGTTTATTTTACTTGATGTTATATAATGCCGTCCTCATCAACGTTATCGATGCCTCGGTGGCGAAATTGGTAGACGCAAGGGACTTAAAATCCCTCGGATTAACATCCGTGCCGGTTCGACTCCGGCTCGAGGCACCATAAAATTCAATGAATTACGTACGTTAGCGTCCGTTGTCGTTCGTATTCCAATAAAATCAAGAAGTTTGTTCAATTTGGAACTTAGGGAGCAATCGAGCGTGTATGCGAAGCTTCGCATACACGCTCTTATGGAAAGCTCATTTCCTTGTGAATGATATTAGCATGATGTGACAAATAAGACCGATTTCACCCACACAATGCGCTGTTTCGCTTCGCATAATACTACTGTCTTCAAAGGATTGCCTGATGGATGACCAAGTGCCGTTTACGGCCAGTTGCAGTCGTTAGGAAAAATAGAAAATACATCGTCCTTGTATACGAATTTTTGGAAAAGTAGGACTTATTTATTTGGAGATTGTCAATAAATGTAGTTTGTTGCTGTTGCTCGATTTACTTTAGGTTATGATATTTTTTGTCAAATGCATAAAATAAAAATAATTTTTCTAGGCAATCTTGTGATGCGATGTTTTGCGTCTGCGTCTAATAGTAGAGCTAATTACGTTAGTTTGAAAACAATTGTCTATCTAGCGCTGACAGGTAGTAAAGCTTATATAGGCAACATACAGGCATATCCTTGGGATTTTTTATAGGGGGATTTAAATGACGTACCGAATTAAAATTCGAAAAAATACATCACTTCTGGATATCGGTAATTGGGCATCGTCTGAAGATGGTGAGGTCGAATTTGAAATTACAAAGGCGTCGTCATTCCAGTTATTGGCAGAAGGAGCGGCACTCGGAAAGCTGCGTGACTTAGAAATAAAACTTGTCCCAATTCGACTTGAGATATATCAGTCTCCAATTACAAAGGATCATGAAATAGATGATACAAAACTTCCTCCTTTGTTTACTACCCTCTTTGGCTTAGAACTTATTTATCTTTCCAAAACTGTACAAGTACGAAATGACTCGACTCAAGTAAATTGGCGCAACTCAATAGGGAGCCATATTTGGAAACAAGTGTTGTCCAATAAAGGCGTGATTAGCTCAGGAAGAATAATGTACCTTGTCTCTAGGCATGGGTACGAAATTCCGGCGGTTTTGAGAGGGCAAACACCTCCGGCAGAGTTTCCGAGATTCGATTATTTTCAACAGAAAATCCGGCCTCTTATTTCAAGCTTGCGAGACACTGCTGCCGGAACAAGCGCTACTGAAGATCATCTCATTGAGTGGATATTTCATATTGCTGAGAATGCTTTTGAGCATGCTTCTGAAACTTATGAGCAGGGCCGACTGATTCCCATTCGGGGATATAGAGGAATCGTCCTCCAAAAAATCAAGTTCGAAATGAGTAAAGGCGTAGAACATCGCAATGACCTCCCGGATATCGTAAAAAACTTCATAACTCAAAGGATAGAAGATTGTAACATTGACCAGCAGGGAATAATAAATCTCGCTACGGTTGTTGATCTTGGCGTGGGGATACAGAACACAGTACCAAGAGTCAG
>NZ_JBKKBJ010000023.1:0-12140 GCF_046714055.1 Methyloglobulus sp.
GCCTAACGCCTACGCTCACCTGGTGCAATGAAGCGCAGCGAAATTGCGCTCAGGTGCAGCACATAGTTAGGTGTTTACCTCTTTCCATTCATTCGAAAGCCTCCTTCCGTTGAGCCACATGTACAGAAATGCCGATAGTCCAATCAGTAACTCAAGAACCTCAACCATTGCTTCGGCAGCATCGAAAATCAACTGTCCGGAATGCGGTACATAATAATTGCGGAGATCCAGCGCAGCGAGTATAGCGACGAGCACAAACCAAGATGATAGGACGGCTGGCGCCCCAATATCTCGAGTCTGTGGTCGAGAGGAGAGCCACACACCAAACAAACCACCGAGGCCAAATGCTACACGGAGGAATTCAAAGGGGGCATGAAGGGCTGGCATGTTATGAAGATTCAACTCCCCTTGCTTGTTTATGGCTTTAATAGCCGCCGCAGGCTCAAATCCGAAAATCCATTGGCCCCACGATACTTCTTCCATCGCGACAATAAGAAGTCCAGCTGAAAACAATGCATAGAATCCAACTACATGGATTCCGCTTTCGTTTTTCCTTGCCCTCCAGGCGAACTTGCAACCCATTAATCCTGCGGCCAATAAAGACACAAATGTCAACAATTCCACAGGACGGTTTTCTGATAACAGCCAACTAGTTAAAGAACTAATTGCGGGGAGCTCTATGAAAAGCAAAGAAAAAAATACAATTACAAAAGGGGCCAACACAATCACTTTTGCCAACGACGAAGATATGTTATAGGTCTGTTCACTCTTCCTTAACAAAGATCCTATTCTTGCGATCATACTAGTCATTTAACTGTTCCATCACCTAACCCCCAGCTTAACAGGCTGCCATACCCAGAGCGACCGATAGGAAGCGGCGGGTTTGGCAGTCCTTGTTGAAGCTGTTGTTATGCGATAATTTATTCACTTGGGGTACATGAATACAAGTACTGCTAAAACCGCAGCCCAAATCTTACTTGCGGTATCCGCATAGTTCTTAGCCTCAGCTAAAAATTTGTCTTTCTTTTCTCCTGGTGGAAGAATAATAGTTCCGTTATCCATCAAGTAATACTCTACAAAAAACCACGCAGGTGGACCAAGCGTCCAAAAAACAATTTCGTAGATATGGAATATTTCTTTGGTTTCAAGTGTTAAAGCTGAAAATCTAATAATAGTGCAAACCGCGTAGATCAGGAGACTGCCACCGAGTATAAATCTGAACCAAAAATATGATCTATAACTTACCTTCATACCTATATCTCCGAGATAGCCGCATAACAAGTGATTATAAAGTTTCCGTATATCTACCATAACGTAGCCAGCATAACAACGAATTTGTGATATTGCCGCATTTGCTAACTGTATATCATCCTAAAATGGAATGATATACAAGGCCGTAAGGCGGATAAAAAGTAGGTGGATTAGACGCGCAAATATCCGGTCTATTTGTTTTGTTTGTGGTTTGGGCGCGGCGTAATCCACCGAATGGGTTGCCGCCGATAGGGTGGATCACGACGCGCGGAAAAATCTTTACTTTTCCAAAGATTCGTTCATTTGCGCGTCTAATCTACCCTACAAACTGATAAAATACAATACATGCCTTTAAATATGGAGTATTTTATGAAGATTCGAGTTTACCTCTACAGCATAACCGCCATCGTTGCGCTATGCTCGGCAACATCTATTTCCATAGCAGCCGAAAAATTCAAAGTATGCGCCGACCCGCTTAACCCGCCCTATTCAAGCAAAAAGAAGGATGGCTTTGAAAACAAAATTGCCGAATTGATTGCCAAGGAATTAGGGCAAACTGTGGAATACACTTGGTTTCCACAACGTATCGGTTTTATCCGCAACACCTTAATGGCGCCGCTCAAAGAAAGCGATGTGGACAGCTACGAATTCAAATGCGATATCGTGATGGGGTTGCCCACAGATTACGACCTCACTGAGACGACTATTCCTTACTATCGGTCTACGTATGTTTTGCTCATCGCTAAAGGACGCGGCTGGGATGATATTACTAAAGATGCCGCCCAACTTACCAATGTCTCCTTGGAACGTCAGGAGAAACTGAAAATCGCCATGTTTGACCAAGGCCCGGGCACCATCTGGCTTCAAAAAAACGGTTTGCTGGATTACGGCATACCTTACCAAAGCATGTCCGGCGATGATAAAAATAATGTCGCCATGCAGATCGACAAAGACCTCAAAGCCAAGAAAATCGACATGGTGATTATTTGGGGACCGATGGCGGGCTATATCATCTCGCAAAGCCCTAAAAACAGTTATACCGTGATTCCGATGAAATCAACGCCAGGAATGCAGTTTGATTTTCCTATCTCAATGGGAGTCAGGAAATCGGACAAAGAAAGGAAAGCCGTGTTGGATAGGTTGGTTGCCAAAAAATCAAAAGAAATCAAGGCGATAATTGCCGGATACAATATTCCGTTATTGTAAAATTCACAATTTTGTTGGTAAGGGTGATGATTGATAAGTATCTACACAAGTAACGCCGTCATTCCGGCATGGATTGCCGGAATCCAGTGTACAAGGATGTGTATAATCTGGCACTCCCATCCATGTCGTCTGGATCTCGGCGATCTCCACGGACGGAGGAAGTGCGGCAGAGGATATGGAATCCTCGCCGACAATCCCTGCCGAGATGACGAGCTATGTGGCTACTTATGCCCAAGTGGGCAAAATGTTTTTACAAATTTTCTACAATCAATCACCTATCAATTGAATCCCTAATGCGATTTGCTATCCAGGTCAATACCAGCCCTTACCAGTCCAATACCGGACACAGCGCCTATCAGTTTATCAAAGCGGCGTTGGCGCAAGGGCATGAGGTGTTCAGGGTATTTTTTTACCACGAGGGTATTTATCATGCCTTCAAACACAATACGCCGCCTGACGACGAGCTTCAGCTTACTTGCTGCTGGAGTGATCTAGCCCAGCAACATCAGGTTGATCTCGTAGTGTGCATCTCAGCTGCTCAAAGGCGTGGCTTATTATTATATGCCGACGAAGCGCAACGACGAGGCAAACAAGACGATGACTTGGCGACAGGATTTCGCATAGCTGGCTTAGGGCTATGGGTTGAGGCACTATTGGAATCCGACCGCGTTATCGTGTTCGGTTAACTCGATGAAGATGAAAAAAATTTTATTTGTTCTCAGAAAACCGCCCCACAGCGGCGCTTACACCCAAGAGATGCTGGACATCATCATGACCGTCGCAGCTTTCGACCAAGAAGTCAGTATCTTATTATTGGATAACGCGGTGTTTCAGTTAAAAAAACAGCAAACGCCGGAAAACGCAGGTTTAAAGGATACCGCAGCGATCTTTAAAGCGCTGCCGCTCTACAACGTCAAAACCATTTATACAGAAACAGAATCGTTGCAGGAACGGGGACTAACCGTCGATAGCCTGAGTGAAGCTGTTATAAAAATCCCAAGAAATAAAGTGGGTAAATTTTTTAAACACTTCGACTTGGTATTACCAGGTTAGCAGTTGCAGTGGGCAACGCTACGCTTTTGTCTACCCTAGCCAGCTATAGGCCTTCAAATCACCATCAATACATCTGGTTAGCATTGGTGTAGTGAACTGGCGGGTACGGTCAGTATTTTTATGGACAGGAATAAGCTGATTGATGGTAATCTTGCCCACTGCCTACTTTTTGACAAGGTGAATCATGTTTAATGTTTTCATATCGTATCGTCGTGACGACAGCGCTGGTTATGCCGGACGTTTAGCCGATTCTCTTGATCCACTATTAGGCTCCGGAAAAATATTTCGAGATGTTGAAGATATTCATCCAGGCGATGATTATGTCAAAGCCATTGAACAAAATCTGCAACATGCCACAGCATTATTCATCGTTATCGGCAAAAACTGGCTAACCGCGAAGGACGATCAAGGCTTATTAAGGCTTATTAACCCCTGAAGATTTTGTGCGTCTGGAAATCGAAACGGCACTACGATACAACCATCAGATTATTCCCGTCTTAGTGGATGATGCAACGATGCCAAAACCTGAAGACCTGCCGGTATCGCTCGCTCCGATCGCCTACCGGCAGGCAATGGAGATTGCAGATAGTCGATGGAATGAAGACATTGATCGTTAATTTGAGGCATTGCTTAAATCACAAAAAGGAATTAATCAAAATACCGGGTTAAGACATTGGCTGACCCCTAAATCCAGCAAATTTCGATATCTTGCCATTTCGTCTGCACTATTGCTTGTCATCGTCGTGTCGCCCTTGTTGGGTCGGTGGTATTTTTTGGCGCCCGATTTTTCCGGGAACTGGTATTTTAAAGGCGGCGATTATCTATTGATCAAACAAGACGGCGACCATTTTGAAGTCGAACGCATTGAACCCGCCATGCAAAAAAACCTATGAAAAGGGCTCCGGCGTTATTAAGGGTCGCCGCCGGGAGTTCAACCTGGAACCGATATACACGGATAAATTCCGCTATCGAGGCAATTTGGAGCTGATTCGGGGCAAAAACAGCTTGAACGGTAAATTGGTGGAAGTTTTATCTAACGATACAATACCTTTAGAATTGAGCCGGATCAATCCGGCAGAAAAATAACAAGATAATCCAAAAAGCAATAAAACGCATTAGCCCAAACTTTATCTAACTGCGCGCTTAGGCAATAAAATGTCAACAGAACCTAAGAACTCTTTGCAATCGTACCCAAATTAGTTAGGTAGATGGGCAGGCGGTTTTGCCCACCACACGCATCAGCGCATTTGTTCCGTGGGCACGAAGCATGTGCCCACCCTTAGGCTTGAAAGCCTGTCTCGTAGATTGAACTCCCCGCTATCTGCAGTTGTTGCTATAGTCCGAGGTATACTTAGGACTCCCTTTCCTGGATGATCCTGTATTTATAAGGCTGAACCAAGCGAGCACGCTCAATGATTAAGTTATTTATTTAGCCCTTTTAGAAACCACATTATTCATTTTAGAGATATGGACAGGAGAATAAATAGCAACCGAAAGTTCTGTTCAAATGTCACCACTGATTAAAGTTAGAAATCAGGCATTGAAATCATTCAATTTTGTTTGAGACATTCCTTCATTGAGTTTTTCACGTTTACATCTTTGATTACAATTACTGACCTGTGTTTATCAGCCTTATCCTATTCAGATTTTCCGAAGATATTAATTGAGGAGTTTGCTCTTTATCTGGATCACGCAACCGCTTAATAAGTGGATAAATGAAATCATATAATTCTCTAACAGTGATAGAACGGTCTTGATTGATGTCAGCCGATCCCTTCAAACCTTCGAGTATCGCATGGGTAAATAACCCATGGCTACTTACACCGTACTCCATTGACTTTTCTTCTCCCTTAGAGGCTAAAAGTAAAGGAAACAACGATGCAGCAGAACGTTTGCTAAGTGAGTAGGCATCGAAAGGCGACTCGATGCTACTTCCGGCATGACAAGTATCAATAATAAGTACACGCCTACCGGCAGCTTTTCGCAAAGCATCAAAAAAGTCGTTCCATCCTAGCAAGGAAGATGCCGAACCGGTTAGATTGTGTTTCCAAAGAATATCGTGAATTTCAGTTTGGTCGCCATTAGAAGGTACGAAAAAATAATTTCCCCTAGGATCGCTGAAACCATGAGAGTCTAGAAAAAGCACCACCGTATCATTAGCCCCAGCCTTCTCGAATACCTTAATAGCATCCAGAATATTTTTGCGAGTTGGCTTTAGATCAGAATCGTCACTGAGAATACTCACATAAGTATTCTCAAAGGTATTCCCTGAATCCTGCTCAAATAGCTGAGCTAACTCTACCGCGTCGTTCACGGCAAAGTGCAGATTTGGCATTCTTTCGTTAGCATTGTCAAATTGATTAACGCCAACTGCGACAATATATAAATCCCCTTTAGACTCCATTGCTTGATCTGTACTACCCGGTATTTCTAACAGTTGCTCGAGCAAGCCAATTGAAGAACCGTTGTTCACTTCTACACGTAACATGTTGTCTCCAGCTTGCACAGGAAGACTGAATGTTTTAGTGAAATATCTTTGTTCTTGTGGCTTAATGTCGCGCTGCTGACCGCCAATTACGGGAATTGAGTTGATATATATCGACAAATCTTTCATCGGCAAGCTATTCATTTCCGCTTGAAGCGTGACGGTAACCCGCTGAACCTGGGACTCATCGGTTTTAACCTGTTTAGCCAGAACACGTATACGGGGTGGAGCAATCTGGCTGATTTGTTGAATGCTAAAATGTTCTTCTGCCGGAATGCCTTGCCCATTATTATGCACCGATTGAGCCGTATTCGAGGAGCTTTCCGATTTTAACAGTTCTGGCCCTGATTTTTGTGGTTGGGAAGTAATCACATTTTTCAGGATGTCGGGACGGTAGAACAACCGCTCAAACTGGACTGCCTGATAAAAATCAGGCTCTTGATCCTTGCCACGGTTAACATGCCAACCAATGTAATTGTCACCAAAAGCTGAAGAGGCATAATAACCATCGGGTTGCCATAAAACCCAATCCGTACCATTAAGATGGGTAAACAAAGCCACAATTTCCTTGCCATCTGTCATGCGATACCAGCGTATGGTTCCATCCGATAAGCTGGCAACAGCATAATGTCCATTGCCAGTGACCGCTACATTCCATATCACTCCTGGTATCGCTGTCCGCCACAGCAGTTTTCCTTTGCTCCCATAGCAACGTAAAGACCATTCCGTCCCTAATACCAGCGTATTATCCGTGGGTGAAAACGCAAAGCTTCTGGCTTCCTCGAACTTATCCAGAGCCAGGCGTTTGCCGTTTAACATCGGTGCAGCAGAGTTTTTCCAGTTTGATAGACGCATTGATTTCGACTCAACAAGCGCTGGCGAGGCTTGGATTAGTTTGGTCGGATTAGGGTTATAAGGCTCCCTACTTAACTCGGACAAATTAAAGTATCGTAACCGGTTGCTTGCTTGCCCAGAAAGAAACAAGACGGCTGAACCGTCCTCAGAAACACGAAATTCTGAGGATTGTTGCGGAAAAACCGTTACGCTAGGCTCGGTCATCCGGACTATTTTCCCTTGTTTATCCAATATCCCAAGGGAGGAATCTTCTGTCGAAAATAATAAACCATCGTCAGCCATTGGGTGAATGGACTGTACCCTGTGTGTGGGTATCTCAATGATCTCACGGGACAAGGGATTATCAGAATGCCACTTGAAAATTAACCCTCGGGTGGTGTCTGCACTATCACCTATTGCATAAATGAATTTCCCTGAGCGACTCCAGACTGGGAATCTCAGGGATTGCTGGCCTGGTATGTCGGCAGCTGAGAATTCAGCTAATACATTGAACTTCGGGAGCGAAACAACGCTGATTTTCGGCGTATCATAAGCACCTACAACCAACTTACGCCGGTCAGGCGAAAAAAACACCGCACCAATTCGCCTAGTTTGTTTTAACTTCTCGCGTGCTCCTGGTTGACGATCTGGGTAATAAACTCGCAAGTACCCATCCCAGGCTCCCGTCACTAAATAGCCTTCCGGAGAATAATCGAAGCCGGTAACCCGCTCCGCATATTCCCGATCGTTCCCCTGCAAAGTAAAGGTATCCAGATCGACGAAGGCTACCCCGGCATTGCCGTGCATGCCAATGGCAAGGGTACGCCCGTCGGGTGAAAAGCGGATATTACCGATAATGTTCGGTAACCCCCCAATACGTTTGATAAGTCGCCCCTGATCAACGTCAAACAGGTAAACGCAACCTTTTTTGTCCCAGTCCCAGCAAGTCCAGCCGCCGACGGCAACCAGTTTCCCATTGGGCGATACGGCTACGAAGTGAAGTTTTCCTTCCCGTTCGATTTCCATAGGTACCCGGAAAGTGCGAATCGGCCTTAGGTCGCGGGTGCGCCAGATGCGTAGCGTTTTATCGAGGGAAACGGTGGCAATGCGTTCCTCATCAGGGAATAGTGCTGTCCAGAAGATAGGCGCATTGTGGGCTCCAGTTTCGACACGGATGATAGGAACTTTACTGGTTTCTTCGGCTGCTCCGTATTGTGGCGGCATTAGTGTGCCTATGCAAACAAGAGCAAGAACAATCTGCGGAGTTATACGACCGAGTTTCCTTAAGAAGTTCAAGCTTCGGTTAATAAAGGTATCTATAAATTCCATCGTCAACTTGAATGATCAGAAGCAAATCCTTCCAATTTTTCACCACCGATTGCTTGGGCGGCAATGTTAATTTTGCCGTAGTTGGGTTAACAGGCAGATTTCTTTTTCAAACTGCCCTGATTGGCTCCCGATTCAGGGGAACCACGACCAAGGTCTACCGATTGCCCGATGCTATGTGTTTCAAGGACTATAGTGCCGTCTTTTTGATTTTCACAATTCTGATCCTCAGAATTCGTGGTTTTCTGGGTTTTGGTGGAATTTAAGGTCAGGTTTGCTACGTTGTTTGAAGTTGTAGTAATACTGCCTGATCCTGTTTGTCCTGAACCAGGTTGCAGTGCCCCAGGTTGTCCTAGTCCATTGATACTCAGGTTATTGAATGTCAGGTTATTGAATGTTCCAAATTGGCTACCTGTTCCCGTTACGTCAAAAGGTGATTGTTGAGCTGATGGAGGGACGCTATTTCCCTCCAAATTTTCAAAACTACTAATCTTACCTTGTGTCAGCGGGGTCAATGTGCCAGCCGGATCAAACAAAATCTTTAAAGTATATGTATTCGATACCCCCTTAAAACCTACTTGGCGAAAATAACTATAACTATTGGTGGTTACATTTGAACTCTGATCCTTATCAAAAATAATGAATGGCCGCATCTGATTGTTGGCGATCGTGAATTTTGAAATATCAATGTTTTCGTGTTTTAAATCCTTCGTGTAGAAAAATCGATCATCTAATAAAGGAGACGGTAAAACTATATCAGCATTTGGATTATCAGAAATATTACCACTGTCGTTATTGCCAGCTTTAGCTTTTATGGATAATGCTAAACTTGAGTCTTGCTGGCTGACTATATCACCCGAAAATTTTACTGATCCATTTGGGACTTCAATTAACACTGCTTTTTGCGGTGTTCGCGTAGGATCTAATCCCGTTAACCTAATGGGAACTTCACCAGGATTTAACCTCCTTCCGCCGTCACCAGGTGCTACACCTAGTGCAGAAACTTGGGTGATACTGTATCCTGGATTGGATATTTTAGAATAGTCAGTCGATATAATTCCGTTGGGATCAAGTAGAGCATAGAAGGCAAATGGAAAGTTTGGATCGCCAGGGTTCACTGGTAATGGTAAAAAAACATTAGCACCGGTAATCTTAAAAAATGTATAATTTTTACTACTATCAAGTGGTTGACGGACTTGAAAATTCAATAGCTGCATTGAAGGATTATTTCCAGAATCAAACAACTCCACATTGCCATTAAGGATTATGCTGTTGGTTCTACCCTGTCCGTCGGCAATCAGTGAATTACCCAATTTAATTTTGCCGTTACCGAAATTAGCCGTATTCAAATCCTCTCTACCTAAAAGCACATCGCCGGAATGGACTTCAACTTTGCCATTAAGAACGACATCGCCATCGCCTAATTGAACCAGCTTCAAAGAACAGTCGCTACTTTGATTGCAGGGATTCAGGTTGCCCTTGATATCGACATCCTTATTAAGGCTGATGGCACCGCCTGCACGCACGTTGAGTGCGCCCAGTGAATTGGTGCTGTCAGCCACGGTAGTCGAGCCGCTCGCAAAACCCAGCGGTTGGTTGAATGTCACTGAGCCTTGGTTGGGCAAGGTGCTGGGAGCGCTGACCTTCAAACCACCTAGCCCTGTTGCTAGTACGCCGCCATTGAAAGTGACGTTCCCGGTATCGGTCGTATATGTCTGTACGCCATTGTTTCGAGTCAACATATTGCCATTCAGGAGAATGTCTTTATTGGCAACAACATTCAACTCGGCATTGGCTTTGCGTACTTCCACCTGATTCAGCACAACCGTACCATTCGCCGCCTCGAATTTGAGATTGTGATCAGTGATAAAGGTGCCGGTATGGGTGATGTTCCCGCCCGAAGACCTGATATTTACAGCATCGTTAGTCCCTGCACCGATCTGGGCATCGGCATTGCAATTGAGGCCTTGATTAACGCACACATTATTCAGGTTGATGTTACTGCCTGCTCCGATGTTCAGGCTCCCCGCTGCTAGCGTCTGAGCAATCGTAGCGTGATCTCCAGCCGTCAGGTTAACTGCGCCAGAGGTGAGCAATTGCTGGGCATCAATGCTACGTCCAGCAGTCAAAGTGATGGCTTGATTGCCGGAAAACAACAGCTTATTTAAAGCCATGCTTATGTCGCCGTTGATTGCTGAGATATCGATTTTACCGTTGTTGGTAAAGACATTATCATTGATTGCTACATTTCGTCCTCCCATCAGCGAGATGCCAGCTCCACTTGCACCGCCTATGGCACGCCCGTCGATCATCGCGCTGACTATCAGATCGTTAAAGGCTTTGAGGAAAACATTGGTGCCACCTTGCAACAACGAATTGACCTTCTGAACGTTAACAATGTCATCTTGGCTGGCAGCATTGACAAGAGAACCTGAGGTTCCAAGTGCAGTATTCGATCCGCCTTGTGCTACATTTGCAACCGTCAAATCGCCAGGATCGAGTAAGAGTTGACCCGCTTTACCTTTAGGACTATTGGCACTTACGTCGCCATCGAAGTGCAGCCGATGCTTTCCAGAGACTTCCACCAATCCGCCATTACCGCTCTTGGTGCCTCCTTGGGCATTAATTTTGCCGAAAAAACGCGTTTGGTCATCAGACCAAACGATTACCTTACCGCCATCACCGTCCTTACGGCTTTCAGCATTAATTTTCGCTTGCCTGGAAACTGTCGTAATTTGTGCATTTTGGGCTGTACCTTGCCCTTGATAATCGCCGCCAACAAGAGCTGTTCCGCCATTCCGATTGCCAGACACATCGATTTTCGCGCCATCGTTCAGTGCCACCTCAGCCGCGCGAATCTCCACTTTACCTCCGTTACTATCAGTGTTTCCTGCCGATGCATCGATCTTACCGGAAACGCTAACATGAGTTTTCCCGTCACCCAACAAACTGATTACGCCATTGCGGTTTTCGACAGTTTGGGCCTGTATGTATCCTTGTTGATTGATCTGGCCGTCCATGATTTGTTTGCCGGTGCTGGCAAGCAAGGTGATCACGCCACCATCGGCAATTATTTCACCTTTATTATCTACAGAGTGTGCTAGCGGTTTGCCGTTTACATCGGTGATTTCACTAAGTTGTGCCTTGCTGATAGTGAGGTTGATTAACTGATCACCATAAAAATCCAGGGTAAAAGTATCTCCAGCGGCCAGTGTCACCTTGCCCAGTCGCGCCTGAATTGTGCCTTGGTTGGTTACGCCTGGTGCAACCAAAGCAGCCAGACCGCCTTGTTGGACACTGATTGTTCCGGCATTGGTGATTTTTGCATCGGGTCTGCCAGGCTGATCGAAGTGCATATGTCCAGACATGAAGTTTTTGTCAGTAATGTTGGCAGTGCTGGCCACCAAGCCACCTACGTTAATTTGTGCAGTATTACTAAACATGATCCCGTTAGGATTGACCAGGTAAACGTTGCCGTTGGCAGTGAGCTTGCCATAAATAGCTGAGGGATCATTGCCAATGACGCGGTTCAGCGCAGCTGCATCTCGTCCCGGCTGGTTGAAGTTGACGTGTTCATTATGTTGAATATTGAAACCGTTCCAGCTGATTACAGCGCGATCGCTAGTTTGATTAATATCCATGCGATGTCCCGTTTGGGAGATTGCTGCACTTCCTGCAACTACATGGCCTCCATCAGGGTTGGCCATAAGATAAGGGCTGTTTAGCGAACTCAGTATTGCAAATAAAGTAGCGTGAATTTTTAGGCGATCCTTCGGATAAGTCCATTCATACCTGAAACAATCAACTATTTCGATTAAATTATTCGTTATATTCATGAAAGAAGCACTCCTGATAGTCTAATACCAATCACAGTAAGTTTTCTTATCAATAGTATGGGGTTATAATTCCACTTTAAAGTAAAACCTAAAGATGGGAGGCACCTATCGCCCGACCAAGACGATTACCCGAAGCGCTGCAGGCGTAT
>NZ_JBKKBJ010000024.1:0-4006 GCF_046714055.1 Methyloglobulus sp.
GGTTACGCAATGACTCGACGCGATGTCGGAATGCTTTGCATTTTCACTACGCAAAAAAACGCTTCGTGAAAACGCCCAGCCCTATCGCTTCTGGGGACTACTCGACTCCTGTCTCGCAGCGATTGTAGTTCCCAATAGGTCAAACGTATTTTTTTACCTGGCGAAACACCTATTAAATTTGTCCCAAACCGGGTAAATTCAGCAATCACGAAATTATGGATACCACGACCAACTGATGTCAGGATGATTACCGCAGCAATACCGATAATCATTCCTAACACCGTAAGCGCAGATCGAAGTTTATGGGAAGTGATGGTTCGATATGACAGCAACAATATATCAAGGTAATGCATGATTATCTTTTTGCCAACGCGGAAATAGGATCAAGCCTTGCCGCTTTGTAGGCGGGAAGCACACCGAACAACAAACCCGTCAGGATAGAAACGCCTAAGGCTGACAATAATCCCCAATCTAGAAGGTCAACGGGAAAATTTGGATAAACAGCTTGCAATACTGTAATGACCAATTCACCTAGAGAGAAACCTAGCAACGCTCCCGCCAACGATAACAGCATAGCCACTGCCAAAAAAAGCCAATGTACCTGGCTTTGAGTTGCACCCATGGCCTTTAGTAAACCAATTTCCGCAGTCCGCTGAGTGACGCTGACTAACATGACGTTCATGACCAGGATCCCCGCCACAATAAGGCTAATACCGCCGATACAAGCGACTGCAATGGTTAGCGCCGCCAGAATCTTATTGAAAGCGGTTACCACACTGTCCTGTGTGATAATTGTTATATCATCTTCATCGTCATGGCGAAGTTTTATGATCTTTTTGACCTCATCAACCGCTTTTAGCATCGCTTCCCTGGATTTGGTTTCCACCAAAATTCGGAGCAAAGAATGCGTATCGAATAAGGCTTGGGCGGAAGCAACGGGAATAATCACCATCTCATCAAAATCGACACCTATGGGTTGGCCTTCTGAAGCCAGAACGCCGATAACCCGAAAGCGCCCATCGTTAATACGCAACCACTGACCAAACGCCGAAGTATTAGCAAATAATTGTTCTCGAATAGTTTGGCCGATTACACAAATAGATAATGCTTCATCGGCCTCAGTTTTTGGCAAAAAATCACCTTGTGCCATATTAAGATGCCGCACCCGCAATAACGCATGAGTGGAGCCAAACACATTGGTTTCCCTTTCAAGGCCGGCAACCGTAACTGGCGCTGACCCTATTGTTAGTGGCGCAATTGCCGCAATATAAGGGCTACGTGATAAAGATTCTGCGTCTTCTAAGGTCAAATCCCTAGGCGTTTCACCAAATAGTGGCGGGGTGCCGCCCGTTGTTTCCGTACGTCCAGGCAACACAATAACTAGGTGTGTACCCAACGCTTCAAATTCATGCACAATATAACTGCGGGCGCTTTCGCTCAATGCAATCAACACAGTGACTGAAGTCACGCCCATACCCATTGCCAATACAATAAGCGCCGTCCGCAACATTTGTGACTTTGGAATTGAAAGCATGATGGAATGTGTCCGCAACAAACATATCAACTACCTGAATTTGAAACGATTACCCTTTCCTTTTTGATCCTTGCTGTTCCGCCTTGTTGTAGCGAATCGATGAATATACCGAAAGCGCTATCAAAATCGCTCCGACCAAGCCTGTTATCACTTCGCTGATATGGTAGCGCATACTGACCAACATAATGCCCGCCAAAACGCCTATGGCATAATGAGCGCCGTGCTCCAAAAATACGTAATCATCCAAGGTTCCCTTGTTGACCAAGTAGACAGTGAGGCTTCTGACAAACATGGCGCCAATAGCAAGGCCAAGCATGATGATGACAACATCTTGTGTAATCGCGAACGCACCGATGACACCATCGAATGAGAATGAGGCATCAAGTACCTCAAGATAAATAAAGCTCATTAGCCCCGCTTTTTTTACGACACCAGATGCCAGCTCCCCTTGCCCATCATCTTCAAATAATGCAGCTAAACTATCTACGATAACAAAGAGAATCAACCCTGAAATCCCCGCCACCAAGGCTTCCAAGCGAGTTTCCGGCGGCAACCACTTTTGAATCACCAGTAACAAGCCCAAAGCTAAGATAATTTCAATGGCTTTAAGCTTGCCTAAAGCTGCCACTCGCTCCTCTATTCGTCCTAGCCAATGCAGTTCCTTGGCATCATCCAAAATAAAGGAGAAAAACACCATCAGCAGAAACGTACCTCCGAATGCTGAAATCTGTACATGGACATTATTTAGATGCTGCGCGTAAGTCGCCGGATCTTTTAATGCTATTTCGGCAACGCCGATAAAATCAAGGCTTGTGGCTACCGAGACAATCAGCACAGGGAACACCAGCCGCATACCAAACACGGCAATCAAAATGCCCCAAGTTAAAAAATAGCGCTGCCAGCGTTCATTCATCCGCTTTAGGACGGACGCATTAACAACAGCATTATCAAAGGATAAGCTAACCTCAAGAATTCCCAGGATGATGGCGATAAACACGCCGACCATACCACTCCACAAAAATGCTGCGGTCAGGCAAAGAGCTGTAACCAAAAAAGATAAACGAAAATGTTGCATGAAATACTCATTAGTGTTTTAAGTGGCACAACTATAAGAGCATTTATTTATAAAGCAACCTTATCTACTTTTATATTCTAAGCTAATAATTGACGCTCCTAAAACCGACAGGCATCATGATTCGTTCTCCCAGACTGACCCAAATCAATTCAAAGCCCAACGCCGACCAAAAAAACAGCCACCAACAGCACTGCAATTGATAACTCCTCCAGTCGGTGCATTAAGGAAAATCTGCCCTCCTGCATAATCATTTCGATACGATTAGTGACTTGGTCACGCATATGGACATTTCTATTTATCATGAGATTGCTCCTAATAATTATTGGAATAACTACGCATCTGACCCACTAAAACACCCTGGATTTCTACTTGCTCAGGCTTATAGCGCATGGCTTCCATTTTGGCATTGGCGGGGATGAGTAAGGTTTCGTGCGGGTATTGCTCAATGAATTTCAATGTCGCCTCGGATTTATTGACTAACGCCACGACAATTTCGCCATTACGGGCATAGCTGCGTTGCTCAATAATCACCCAGTCGCCATCGAAAATGCCCTGTTCTATCATGGAATCGCCTTTGATTTTCAATACATAACACGGTTTTTGAGTCCTTAGTTGGTCGGGGATAGCCATATAAGAGATGGTTTCCACCGCTTCTATCGGCCTTCCTGCTGCGATGCAGCCCACAAACGGCAAGCTGCCCTGATTATCCGAACCGCCGATTAATTGTTTGGCGTATTCCGTTAACCGGATACCACGTTGCTTGCGTTCCGGCGCTTCAATCAGGTGCGCATCAATTAAGGCTTTGATATGGGCATGTAATGAACCGCGGGATTTCACACCGATCCCAGCACAAAGCTCTTCCAGCGTCGGCGGATACCTGAAACTATCCTGATTTTGTATTAAAAAATCGAAGATTTCTTGCTGCTTGCGGGTTAATGTCAATTTCATTTCGTTCTCTATTTGTCTTGTATAAAATATAACACAAGAACAAAATAAGAACAAGTACAGAACAAAAATTTTATGCTTTATCGATTTTTATTCCGTTGTACTATGAGGGAGGTAGCCGAATTCACAAACCGACCTTATAATCTTTGCTTGAACTGCACAGTCGCACCTCAAGCTATGGTGGCTACTTGTTTCATAGCTTCAACCATTTCTCAAATTCGCTCAACGTCATGATAGGCAGCAGCTTAAAACTGTTTTTTATCGCAAGCAGATCATTATCCCCTGTAATCAGAGCGTCCGCCCTGCCTATGACCGCCAATGTCAAAAATTTGGCATTGCTAATTATATATAGATACTGTATAAGTTTTGGGTCATTAACATGCACCGGGAGGTTGCGATGGATTGTCCAAAATGCGGGAAGCAGGCGAGTTGCAAAGACGGCCAAGTGAATG